>JAICQI010000764.1 GCA_025937955.1 Pyrinomonadaceae bacterium | reverse complement strand
CCGAAAAGGCTTTTTTCGGGTGACGCCTCAACAGCAAAGTTCAGATCGTTCTCCTCGAGAGATTCGGCTCCGAATCTTTGTCTCCGCAATTCGCGAATGACGTTCAAGGCGATGCCGACAACAAATGAACCCAGCGATTCAGGCTTGCGCAACTTTCCCTGCCGCACCGCTTGAATGACTCTTATAAACGTTTCGGAGCGAACGTCTTCAGCATCTTCGCGCGAGTGAAGCTCGCTCAGAGCCAGAAAATAAAGCCGATCCGAGTACTTCCGATAGATCTGATCCTCAGCGAATTTGTCACCTTGTTCGACACCGACGACCAGGTCGCTGTCAATCGGAATGTTCTGCCCCATCGGCTTGAATTCTATGCGCGCAAAAGTCCGTCGAGCAATTGTTTAAAAAAGGCACGAGCGTGCTGATACATTTCGCGCCTTCCCGACACTATTTGAGGAGTTAGTCCGACGGCTTATCAGGTTTAATGAAAGGTAAAGAATTATGAAACGCAAAATAACATTAACAATAGCGATTGTGTTTGGCAGCGTTTTAGTATCGCTGATGAGTTCCGATTCGACGTTGCGGGCGCAGCAGCGAGCAAAATTCCGTGCTGATACGGGTATCGTCACGCTCGGCCCGAATCAAGTGCTGCGCGTAACGGCGACCGCCGATGTGGACGGGGCCGACTTTCTTGCGCTCCGATTCAGACGGATGCAATATGCGCAAGGCCCGTGCGGTCCCGAAGTCTGCAAACTCGGCAGTGTGACCGACCTTATCCTGGATCCGATAACTCTTATGTCGGGCGAAGGGGCTTCCATGGACCTTGCTCAAGGTGGGTTTAAGGGAGTTCGAATACTGGTCCAGAGCAACCAGCGAAACGTGCAGGCCACGGCGATGATCGTTAACACCTTAACCGGCGAGACAACCTCACACATCATCATGGCCAACACCGAGGGCGATTTTTAATCTGCCCATTCGTTAGACACTCATTTTACGGAGTTCGATATGAAGGCTTTTACATTTCGTCACTTGGGCTTGTTTACCGTCGTTGCTTCCTTGTGTCTTGTTTTGGCCGGAGCCAGCAGTGCGCAGGTCCCGCGAATCAAGATTCCAAGCCCGGCAGCGAAGAAAATTCAGCCGCCGTCGACAGAAACTACCATGAACAAAGACGACGGTGACAGCGTCGCGCATTCTTCGGACCAGGCGAACAAAACTGCGATCAGTTATGAATCGCTTATGGCCATGCGCTTCTATGAGAACAACGGTGGTTTTCTAGTCGAGGACCTCGTAGTCGTGTTTCCTCCCAGCGGCAAACCGGCTGCGACATTTGTCATAACGCGGCCGAGCGGCGAGGTTGTCGCAAGTGTGCCATTGCAGTATTCGCCGCTCGAGCGGTTCGCTGCGTTCGGCAGATTTCACCCCGCGCCGGGTAAGCCCGGCGGAGTCACGCTCAACCAAACCGGTGATTTTGTTATGGGCGTGAAAATGGGCAACGAGATGATCACCGCGATGCCGTTCAGTCTTAAAGAAGAATCGAGCGGCGATCCTTTCAACCCGGGCAAGCGGTATGTTCGCTCGGGCCCGTGGAGCGACCTTGCCTTTTTCTCTCAGATCACCGACGACCCCGACGCGATGCTGCATTTCAATTTTTGGCTGAGTACGCGCGAGCTGCCTGCCGGCATGCGTCGTCCAAAGGTCACGCTTCATCTCATGTTGAATGGCCAGGAGGTCGCCGTCAGCCGCGCGCCGGTCGTACCTGATTACATGGACTGGTATTTTTACGAGCGAAAAGAGCTAATCATGGAGACCAAGCCAAAGCAAAAGTGGCTGAATCTCACCGACCTTACCAAACAGGATGGTGAGTTGATCATGAACGTCAAGGCAGAGGGCCAGACAGTCAAGTCTTACAAGACGCGAATAACAGGCGGAAAGCTGCAGGCACTGGAACGGAGCCGCCTTGGTTTCGCCCCTGCCGCCGATTTCATTTCGCCTCGCTATGTCGATCTAACCGACCGCTCGAGGTCGGATTTTACAATGCGCGATATGTTTTGGGTCAGGAAGTCAAAATAAGGAGTGGCAAAGCCGGTTGGCGATTACCACTCAGTGCAAAATAATGCGATCGCGCGGCTTGATTAAGGGGTCCGCAGCCTTTCCTGCCTCGATGGATTTCAAATCGAATCGCACTCCTTCATCACCACCACGAACAATTTCAGCCACGCCGGAGTTGGATGTGGCGCCTCCTGCGGTGATGATCGCTTGCATAAGAGTCACACCAAGGCGATAACTTTTTTCACCTGGAGACTTTACTTTACCGCCGACGTAGAAAAACTCAATGAGTTGCGGATGAAGTGTGACGACGTCACCGGGATGGACCAGGAGACGCATGTCAGCTGTATGATTCAGATCGGACTCAAGTATCTGATTTCCATTTCTCACGACCGTCGCTCTCGCCGCTTCGGGTAACGGCTGCGCTTCAGCCAGAACTACCGCGAGCGGAACCGCCTCACTTTTCAACAATTTCGTTCCGGGATTCTTGACCAGACCATTTACGACAAGCGAATGGCTCGCGTATTCGAGAACTCCGACAACCACCTTCGGATCTTTTATTGACGCGCGGTTCTTTAGATCGTCTGCAATCCTTGCGCCGATTTCCTCGATTGTTAGGCCAGTTACCAGTAAGGGTTCACTGAGGTGCGGATGCTCGAGCAATCCTGATTCCGTGACCGTAAAAACTGTCGTTTGCTGTGGTTGAGAATTGCTTAGGCGAATCTCCAACACGTCTTTTGAAGCAACACGGTATGTGGTTGTTAACCGGCTGTCATCAGCGAGTGAACTGGGCAAGGCCGCGGAAACACTTTTGGGTTCATTCGCCAGTGATTCTGGCGTGATGTTTATAGCAATCTGCGCGTCACTCTGAGGGACATCGGACCCGCTAGGCGGCGGTGCTGCTTCCGCATTTCCACGCATCTCTGGCGGTGGGATGCTGAGTAGATCGACAATTTGTGTGTTTGCCTGAGCGCCGGCTTCGACTCTCGACACTTCCGGAGGCTCTAGTGCTGAATCCAATGTAGCTACAGCAACTGCTCTGTCGACTGAAAGCGTTGGCAACGGTTTGTATAGATTCGGTTGCTGCTTAGCGACAACCGACGCTGGCTGTATTGGCCCTTCTGGTTGTGCGATTCT
>JAICQI010000454.1 GCA_025937955.1 Pyrinomonadaceae bacterium | reverse complement strand
TGACCCCAGGCCGCTCAATTTAAAACTTCCATCCGCACCTATCTCGACCGAGCGCGATCCACTGTCGAAATCTGAGGAAGGACCATCGATCCATCCGAAAACGCGCAGCCCTTTAAACTTGGCAACAACAGACTTCTCGTATGGACCATCCAGGACCACCATGCCTGACAAATCGGCCCCCGTTTTAGTCTTAATCTCCAGACCCGTTAAATCACGATCAATCACCTCAATTGGAAGCGGATCCGCGCGCGAATCGGTGTTCTCGAGTGAAGCAATGAAGAGCGTGTATTTCCCCGGCATAACATTCTGCAATTTAAACTCTCCGTTGCTGCTGGTTTCGGCTCCACCTGTTGACGACATCGTGGAATTTTCGTCACTTTGTTGCACGCCAAGGATGACTCCGGGTACCGGCTTCCCAGTGCTATCAACGACTCGTCCACTGACCGTGAATGTCGAAATAGATCCAACCACGACGATATCGACATCTTTTGTCTCGCTGCCTTCGGTGACTTCGATCACTGTGGCCTTGCTAATCTCTGTCACCGATGGATAGTAGGTCTGCAGAGCCACCGTTCGCGGGAAACCGGGAAGACCTTTCGCAGATTGTCCGACCCAAACTCTGTACTTTCCCTGCCGCAAACCGAAGGCGCGATAAATGCCTCTATCGTCCGTCAGGATACCGGGATTATGAGACCTGTATTCGAGTGCAGAGTCGATAGGCATCACATTCACGTTTTCTTCCACGATTGGCTGCCCATCGGCGTTTGTGATCCGGCCCGTGATCACGCCTCCACGGACCATCGCAAAATCGAAGTCGCGGATGGACTCCCCGGCTGCGATCGTCAGCAATCGTCTTGATTGTGTTTTATCCACGAGGGCCGGCGCGAGCGGAAACACGTAGTAGTTGCCGGCAGGGATGTCGCTGATGCGATAGTTTCCTTCGTCATCCGTGGTGCTGCGGAGCCGGGCAGGTTGCTGCGAACCGTCGCCGTAAGCAGGGTCGGTCGCGACGACGACAATCCCGGCAACACCTTTGTTCTTTACCGTGATCTTGCCACTGACGTTGGCAGTTTGTTCTTTGGCAGCGCCACTCTGCGTTTGCGCATAAACGGCGACGCTGAGGCTCAAGCTCAGGAGAATCCAGGCGATTATCTGGCGGGAGGACACCACGAGTTTGCCTTTCCATCTACAGATTACACAGATTCTAGCAAATAACTTATGACTCCACTCTCAAATACCGGTTGACGAGCTTCGCCAGTTCGGACATGTCGATCGGTTTCGACATGTATTCGTTACAACCTTTGGCAAATGCCTTCACACGAGAGTAAGACATCGGATACGCCGTCACTGCCACGATCGGCACGCCCTCCATGTGCGACTGTTGCCGAATTCTTTGCGTGGCGGCGATGCCGTCGAGAATCGGCAGATCGAGATCCATAAGAATCAGATCCGGATGCTCACGATCAGCAATGTCAACGGCTTCTTGTCCGTTGCTCGCTTCCAACACACTGTAGCCCAGTAGCTCGAGACCTTGCTTCAACAACAACCGCGTGTCCTCGTAGTCTTCCACAATCATGATGGTGGGCGTGAATTTTTCGTTTGTCACAGTCAGACCCTCGCAGTGCCTCAGTCGAGACACTTCAACTTGTTCAAAACTTGTCGTCGTCGGGGATTGAGGTGTTAGTTCCTGGTTATCAGGTTAGCCACAAAGAAGCACAAAGGCAAAACTTTTTTAGCCATCAGCAATGAAATCCAACTGGTCTGTACAACGAGATGGTCTCCATCAGTAACGCTATCTTTCATTGCCGATCAAAACAAAACCGGCCCAGTAGACGGGATGATTGTATTTACCGTGCAGCAGTTTCAGCGCCGCTGCCCGGAGTGCTTCGGCTTTCGTGGTGGACTTGCGGCGTACAAGGTTTTGATGAAACTCGATCATTAACTCCATGGTCCTGTCTGAGTCGACTTTCCACTGGCTCACTACTACTGACGGCGATCCCGCAACAAACAGCGCCCACGACATTCCGATCATTCCTTCTCCGGCTCCAATTCGGCCCCTGGCCGTTTGGCAAGCTGATAAGACGACCATTTCTGCCGTGAGATCTAGCTTCATTAACTCCCAGGCCTCTAACATACCATCCTGACGTTTATCTTTGGGACGCGAGAGAATGATGCGTGAGTACATCGGGTTGCGATCGTCGAGTATTGCATGGGTAGCAAAGTGTAAGAGCCGGTATCTCTCAGCTTCGTTTTTTATTACTTCTTCAGCGGCCTTGTCGCCAACGAGCACCTTACTCCGGCTGCGCCCGTAGAGTTCTCCGAGCGCATTGACTTCCTGCTCCGCGCCGGGCAGCGGAACAAAATCGTCGTCGCGCAACAAACTGCCCTTCGCCATCTCTTCAACGTTCATATCGGGATTTCCTACCGCCAGTAATTCCGCACCCCGCCCGGCTGAAGGAGGTGACGCTGAGGTTGAACCCTTGCTTCTCATTTCGCGCAGCACGCTCAGTGAAGGAGCGTAAGAAATCGCAAAATTTTCCAACAGATAGCCGCGCTCTCCACGGTAGAGGGCTTGAAAAGGAAGATCCCACAACACACCATCAGGCACGATGATCAGTTTATTCACGCCGCGCAATTGCGTCTCAGCGGGTTTGACTATTTTGTCGTAAAGCTGCCGTCCAGGTGTTTTCACTGACAGATCGCGATCGGCGACTTTTTGGCGAAAACTCACCGACTGCGCGGCAAGCATCTTAGCGTTTATTCCGAGTGGATAAACTTTCAGCGTAACGTGCTTTCCGCGACCGGCAGCTTTAGTGATCACAAACAGATAAGAATCTTTCTCTCCAACCACATATTCAAGAATAGCTGTCTTGTCATCATTCAAAAGCTGGTCCAACTCATCGATACTCAGCAGACGCGACTGGCCTCGTTGTACTTTCAGCTCCGGATGCGCTGCGTAAAGGTTTATCTGAAATGCTTCGTATTCGAGACGGGCTTTTTCCTGTTTGGTTTTCAGCTCGGCAAGACTTGAGGTGTCTCGACGCTGGGTTGCTTCCCGCATTTGTGAGTTGATCACCACGAGCGCAGCATTCAGAGCCTGTTCCCGCTCCTGCTCTTCTTTCGTCATCGCCTTTGTGACGTTGACGCGGCCTGAGGACAACACATCGAGTAACGTGCGCGCCTTGGCCCGTTCGGCATAGATCAGGGCATCATTGAAGTTTCGATTTTCAATCAACAGTTCGACCATCGAGTGGTACGGGTTGAGCTTGTCCTGGAAAAAACGTTGCTTATCTTCTTCGCCGCCTGCAACCCCGGCTCGCATCTCTTCAATTATCTTAATGGCTTCCGTAAAACTCTGGCGCGCGCTTTCCAACCTTCCGAGTGCACGCTGTGAGCGGCCAATCAAGTTATGCGACATCCATAACACGTCCGGCTTCTGCATCTGTGAACCCGCTGCGAGACCGCGCTCGGCTGCCTCCAGCGCTTTGGCATAATCGCCTTGCGCGAGGTAAACATTGCTGTAGCCAATCTGCGCACCCGCGATTCCTAATGTGTCGCCAAGTTGCTCAGCCATGACGAGGCTCCGTTGAAAGTAATCGAGCGCTCGTGCGGTGTTTCCTTGTAGCAGGTGCACATTTCCGATGCTTTGCAGTGTGAACGCGGTTGGCATTTTTTGGCCCAACGCCTCGCTCATCGAAAGACTCTTCTCGTAATGAGCTAGGGCCAACGCATAATCGCGGCGCACAAGATGGACGTTCCCGACGATGTGCTCGAAGCCTACGACGTCTGGTTTAAATCCAGCAGACTCGGCCAGTTCGAGGGCTCTTTTTAAATACTCGAGTGCCTGTGAGTAATTGGCTTGCGACAAATGGATCTCGCCAATGTTGGCGAGCGTGTTGGCGATCCGTTTCCTGTCGTTTATCGCTTCACTCAGTTTGAGACTCTTCTGGTAATACTCCAGTGCCAGCACGTTATTTCCGAGGAGACGGTAAGTACTGCCAAGATTGCTTAGCGGGCTGATCATTAAGTCAGCATCATTTAATTCCTCAGAGATCGCCAGACTCCTGCGGTAGTACTCAACGCCCTGCAAATAATCTCCCTGAATTGAGAAGAAAGCGCCGATGGTGTTAAGGGCGAAAGCAACCTTGCGCTTGTCTCCCATTTCCTCAGCCAGAGCCAAATTTTTTCGAAAGAGTATTTGGGCCTCCGGGTAAGAGCCCCGGGCGGCATGAACCTGGCCCATGTAGTTCAACAAATCCGGTATCTCAGTTTTGTCTCCCACCGCTTCATATAGCGCCACCGACTTTTCATAAAAACCTAAAGCTTCGGCGAAATTCCCCTGTGAAAAGTGGATGAGACCAAGGATTTGAGTAATGACGGCGCGCGACTTTTTATCGTCGATCCATTCAGCGACCTCGAGTGCAACCTGATAAATGGGAAGGGCCTGCGAAAGTAGTTGCTGCCGGCTGAATCGATCTTGCTTTCGCAGAGCTACTACCAGGGCGATGGTTTGCAGATCTTTGTCCGCGTCAAAGAGAGCCCGTCTTTCTGCTGTAGTTTTAGCAGCAAGCATAGCGACGGCTAATTCATTCTCGGTCACGACATACTGCGACACCTTCCAATCTCCGCGTTGTTTCACCAATCGCAAGGTGCGGTTCTCTTTTCTTAAACTATCGACCGGCTTTCCGGTTTTGGCGTCCAACGCGCTCACTTCCATTTGCAGCCGCAGCGTTGCTTTGTCGGCTTCAATCGTTACTTTGCGGATGTCGAGATTTTTGACTTGGATATTATTGAGATCGCTAAACGATTTCTGAAAACTCTGCTTGCTGGTTGTCAACTCAGTTGAGTCCTGACTCCAGAGAGACATCAATCCTTCAATGTCTTCTTTCGCGTAGGCTGAGAAAAATTGTTCGACGAGTTTCCGGATAGCGGCCGTGTCGTCCGTTTGGGCAGCCACAAGACGGTGCGTGAAATTGAAAAGAAGTACGACGGAAAGTGTAATGGTGAAGAAGCGGGAGCTGCGTTGCGACATATACTCTCTTTTCTGGGCCAGGGATTTACTGAAGTAAATCAGTCGAAAAATCTGCGAGTACAGGAGTAAAGTCGGAGTTTGCCACAAAGAAGCACAAAAGGGGCAAACTTTTAGCCAATCCTGGCTCACCCGCCGCACTAAAAAAAGCTGGACTTTAAAGCCTCCAAATGGTCGAATAATTGGGAAAGTTAACTGGGAAGTGTCACCACCTCGCTGTCAACTCACCGTTGGCACTTCCAGGCGTAATAGGCCTTGTTGATTGGTCGCTAGAT
>JAICQI010000099.1 GCA_025937955.1 Pyrinomonadaceae bacterium | reverse complement strand
CGACGACCGTGGCGAGAACGAACGGTTCGCCGCGCGCTCGCAACTCGGACCACTGATCGAATACGTCATTCACACGAATTATTCTTTCACTCCAGCATCGCGCAGCAGCTTCCAAACCTTCGCCGACGTGATCGGAATATCGATATGCCTGACGCCTAGATGCCAGAGCGCGTCAACCACCGCATTCACGATCGCGGCCGGCGCGCCGACCGTCGCCGACTCACCCACACCCTTCGCCCCCAGCGGGTGATGCGGCGAAGGCGTGCAAGTATTGCCAGTTTCCCAATTTGGTGTCTCCACCGCCGTCGGCAACAGGTAATTCATAAAGCTGCCTTGCATGATGTTGCCGCTCTCGTCGTACTGAATCTCCTCGTAAAGCGCGGGCCCGAGCCCCATCGTCAAACCACCATGAATCTGCCCTTCCACGATCATCGGGTTGATGATGTTTCCGCAATCGTCGATCGCCACAAAACGACGTATCTTCACTTCACCCGTACCTTTATCAATATCGACAACACAGATGTAACTGCCGAACGGATACGTGAGATTCGGTGGATCGTAGTAATTGACTGCTTCGAGTCCTGCTTCCATTCCGGGCGGATGATTCGTGTACGCCGCGAGCGAGATCTCCTGAATCGTCTTCGCGCGATCGGGCGATCCCTTGACGAAGAACTTTCCGGGCTCCCACTCGAGATCGTCCTCGTGCGCCTCGAGCAGGTACGCGGCGATCTTCCGTGCCTTGTCTTTAATCTTTCTGCAAGCCACTGCACAGGCAGCACCGGCCACCGGCGTGCTGCGACTCGCATACGTTCCCAGTCCGTATGGCGCCGTATCCGTGTCGCCCTCTTCAACGAGCACGCTATCGACGGGGAAGCCAAGCTCCTCGGCGATGATCTGCGCGTACGTCGTCTCGTGACCCTGGCCTTGCGACTTGGTGCCGAAGCGCGCGATGACCTTTCCGGTCGGATGCACGCGAATCTCGGCACTGTCGAACATCTTGATTCCAAGAATGTCAAAATGTTTCGATGGACCCGCGCCGACGATTTCGGTGAAACTGCTGATACCGATTCCCATCAACTCGCCGCGCGCGCGTTTTTCAGCCTGCTCCTTTTTCAGATCGTTGTAACCAATCCTGTCCATCGCCAACTTTAGCGCCGCGGCATAGTTGCCACTGTCATACTCCCAATCGAGCGCGGACTTGTATGGAAACTGCTCCGGCTTGATGAAGTTCTTCATCCGCAACTCCGCCGCATCCATTCCCAGCTCGTGGGCCATCAGGTCGGCCATACGCTCGATCGTGTGCACGGCTTCGGTGACGCGGAACGAGCAGCGATACGCAATGCCACCCGGAGGCTTGTTTGTGTAAACGCCATCGACTTCGACGTGTGCAGCTTTTAGATCGTAGGACCCGGTGCAGACGTGAAAGAGGCCGGCGGGGAACTTCGAAGGGTTCGCGGCCGCGTCTGTATAACCATGGTCCGCGAGCGTCTTGATCCGAAGTGCTGTCAATGTGCCGTCTTTCTTGCCTGCCAGTTCCGCGGTGATGTGATAATCGCGCGCAAACGAATCTGCCTGCAGGTTCTCCATGCGATCTTCGATCCACTTCACCGGTTTTCCGGTCAGCACTGACGCCGCAACCGCAATCACGTAGCCCGGATAAACCGGCACCTTGCCACCAAAGCCACCACCAATGTCAGGCGCGATGATCTGAATCTTCTCTTCAGACAGGCCAACGTGTCCGGCAACCAGTGCAAACACCGTGCGGATCGCGTGCGGCGCCTGCGTGGTCATCCAAACAGTTAGCTTGCCTTTGACCTTGTCAAAACTAGCAACGCAACCGCACGTCTCGATTGAAGAAACGTGAATGCGCGGAATATAGATGTCTTCCTTGACAGTAACTTCCGCTTCGCGGAACAGTTGATCGGTTGCTTCGCGGTTGCCCCATTCCCAGTGCCAGATGTGATTGTCTTTCTTGTCCTTTTTATCAGTGCGCAAAACGGGCGCATCGGGCAGCAGCGCTTTCTTCGGATCGACGACAACCGGCAACGGCTCGTAGTCGATCTCGACTGCTTCGACTCCGTCGGCGGCGATGTAACGATCGGTTGCGAGTACCGCGGCAACTTCCTGCGCCTGGTACATCACTTTGTCGACCGGCAGGACCATCTGCGTGTCAGACATCAACGTCGGCATCCAATGAAGGTTGTACTTCTCGAGGTCCTTGCCCGTGATGACAGCGAGCACACCCGGAATAGCCATGGCTTTGGAGATGTCGATGTTTTTGATCGTGGCGTGCGCGTAAGGGCTGCGCACGATGTCGAGATAGAGCATTCCCGGCAGGTTTACGTCGTCGACGTAGTTACCAAGACCACGAAGGAAGCGTGGATCTTCCCTGCGTTTGACAGAGTGGCCCATGCCACCGATTTCGGGCGACGTTTTTGGCGCCATCGCTATGCACCTCCCTCGCGCATCTTCTGCGCAGCGTACTGATATGCCTTGATGATATTTACGTAGCCGGTGCAGCGACACAGGTTTCCCGAGATCGCGTGCCGGATCTCATCGTCGCTCGGGTCGCTGTTCGTTTTTAGAAAAGCATAACCGGTCATCAACATTCCCGGCGTGCAGTAACCGCATTGCAGGCCATGCTCCTGGAAGAAGCCGTCCTGGAGCGGATGCAGTTTGCCGTCCTGCTCGAGACCTTCGACGGTCATGATCGAACGGCCATCAGCCTGGATGGCGAAGACCGTACACGACTTGACCGCGCGCCCATCCATGACGACTGTGCAAGCGCCGCAGTGACTGGTGTCGCAACCGATATGCGTGCCGGTGAGCCGCAATGTTTCGCGCAGGAAGTGGACCAGCAGCATGCGTGGTTCGACGTCGGAGCTGTGTTCTTCGCCGTTGACAGTTACTTTGATCGGAACTTTCGCCATGGTTTAGGCTCCTCCTTTGGCGCGCTTCAGCGCAGTGTTGAGAGCGCGTGCGGTAAGAACACGAACCAGATCGCGCTTGTAATCGGCTGAGCCTCGAATGTCGTCCATTGGCTCCGACTCTGAAGCTGCGAGCTCGGCTGCATGTTGTATGGTGGAGTCGTCGAGTTGCTTGCCGGTGAGATAGCTTTCCGTTTGTGTCGCCTTAATTGGCGTCATGCCGACATTCGTCAATCCCACGCCGGCATGTTTGCAAGCACCGCTGTCGTCGAGTGTGATCTGAACGGCCACGCCCGCGGTTGCGAAGTCGCCGACTTTTCTTTCGAGCTTGAGATACGCGCCTCCGCTGCGCGGCGGTGGAAACGGGATCTTGATCTCGGTCAGGATCTCCTCAGGTTCGAGTGCGGTAGTAAAGAGACCTGGAAAAAAGTCTTCAACCCGGATCTCGCGTTGTCCTTTCGGCCCGGTTGCAACTACAGTCGCTCCGAGTGCCAGCATTGTTGCCGGATGATCGTTCGCTGGATCGCCGTGAGCGAGATTTCCGCAGACCGTCGCCTGGCTGCGCACGAGCGGGTCCGCGATCACTTTCGCGGTGTCGCTGAGAATCGGGAACTTCGTTTTCACTACGTCTGACGATTCGAGCTCGTGTTCGCGGGTCAGTGCGCCTATGCGCAGGTGACCGTCAGTTTCGGAAATGTAATCGAGGTCGGGTATGCGGTTGATATCGACTATGTATTCGGGAGAAACGAGTCTCAACTTCATCATGGGAATGAGACTTTGGCCCCCGGAGAGCAGCTTTGCTTCCGGGCCGAGCTTTTGCAGCAGGGCGATAGCTTCGTCGAGGGTGCGCGGAGAGTGGTACTCAAAGCTCCGAGGTATCATAGGGCGTCACCTTTCCTACATCGGAATCAATTTTCTTCAACTGAGCGTTCTACCGGGAAGGACCAGATCATACCACACAATCTGATCCGTGTTTATCTGCGTAAATCTGCGGCTAAAATGTTATTGTCGGGGCGGAGGTGAAGGATGGCATTCAAGATTGAAGAACGCTTCGAAGTGCAGGCGCCGGTTGAACGTGTTTGGAAATATTTGATCGATCCGAAGCGCGTGGTTGAATGCCTTCCGGGTGCGGAGCTGATCGAGCAACAGGACGAGCACACGTTTCTCGGCGCGATCAAAGTGAAGGTTGGACCACTATCGATGTCTTATAAAGGACAGGCGAAGTTCACCGAAATCAACGAGCAGACGCATCAGGTACGCATGGTGGGCGACGCTCGCGAGGTGAGCGGCTCCGGCTCCACCAAGGTCTCGATGCTGAGCACCGTCTCACCGCTCGCCAACGGCGGTTCTGAAGTTCTGGTAAACGCCGACATCGACCTCGTCGGAAAGATCGTCCAATTCGGGCGCGGCATGATTCAAGAAGTATCGAAACAGATGTTCCGCCAGTTTTCGACGTGTGTGAAAAAACAGTTGGAAGCCGAGGAAACGCCGCAGCCGCAGCAGCAACCCCAGAACAACCCCGCTGAATCCGAAACAAAAGCCGTCGCCGCCGCTCCACTCGCGTTTCGCGCGCTCTGGGCCATCATCGTACGGTTCTTCGGTGGCTTGTTTGGCAGAGGCGAAACAACGAAGCACTAAAACTTCTCACGGGTGGTAAGTAAACAAAGCCTCTTCATTTCTATTAAACTCAGGTAGACTGTAAAAGATCCGTGAGTTTGACGCTCGTCAAAGCATGGACTGGACTGTCTAAGTCTAGACCGTTGCCCTCCAGGAGCTGTATAAAATACATGTGCCGCCTCCTCCTCGCTCCTCTTCTCGAATACGCCAAGCGTGATTACCAAAAGGCCCGCACGCTTTTCGAAAAACTGTCGAAGAAGCCTGATTTTGGCTTTGCGGGTGAGGCTTCTAAGTATCTCAAGCGGATCGAACGTGAAGAGAAAAAGAAGGACCGTCCCTAAACTTGACCACCAGCTAGTGAAGCAGTCCTGAGTTTTTCATACCACTTGGTAGAAATTGGCGAATCGGCTCCGCTATTGAGCGTGTGGTCGGCAGTGCGAAACGCTCTGAGAATATCCGCAAACGTCGCTTTTGTTGTCTGTTCCCATGAATCATTGAAAGCCGCAATCACCTGCGGCATGTATGAATTAATTCGCAGGAAATCGATAATCAACTCCTGATTCGCACGGAAAGAATTGTGCAAGTCGGGCATCTGCTGTTGTATAACCGCTCCCAACTCCGGGTACTGGAACATCAGCTTTCCCACACAATACGAGAGACCTTGTGAATACGCCGTAATTCGATCGTGTTCCTCGGGACCGAATTCAGAAGTCGTGGCAATGTTGAACTTCGAGTGGAATGTACTGGTGATTCTGACCAACTCTTCTTCCAGCGAGTTGTTTGCACCTTGATGCGTTGCACTCAGGATATTTTTGAACGTACGCGCCTCCGGTTCAGTCTCGCGAAAACCGTTGGGGCCATACATCGGATGGACAAATACCGCCGACAGCGCAGGGTTGTTAACCATGTCGAGAGTTGCGGTAACCGCGCGCCACACTCCTGCCTGGACCGATGGGATCAACCAGAGCGTCTTTGACTCAGAAACATCGCGACAACGATAGACTATCTCACAGGCCAATTGCGCGTAGCCGGCAAGCGGTGTTGCGACTATTACGTTTCGAGCTCGCTTGAGCAGCGACTTCTGCTCGTCAGTCGGAGTTTCACGCTCAACGCTCGAAACAGTTTTGAGGCAGATGTGCGGCAGGATGTCGCGCTGAAGAAACTGACCAAATTCTCCGGCCCCGCCGACAATCAGAACGTCCATGGTTTTACCAACCCCGGCTCATTTGATGAAGTTGGAAGCGTCGCAATTCTTGAGCTCTTGCGGGCATTCTCCAATTTGCATCCAGTCGTAGAAGAGTGAAGGATCGCCTTCGATAGCAAAGAAGACTTTTCTAACGGTTGGAAACTGCCTGAGCGTGTTCTCCACCTGTCCAAAGAAGTTAGACCCGCCGCAACTGGTCGTGAAGTTTCCGATGCTCGAAGTCCCTGTCAGATCTCGAAGATTTACAAAGGCGCTTCTATTCTTGATGTTTACGCTGATGAGAAGAGATTTCGTCGCGTCCGAAAAGTCGGAATAGAAACCCTTCGCTTGTTCCTCACTCGTCGGTCCGGCAAACAGTTGCTCAAGTGCGGCCTTCGCGACTGTGTTGGTCTTCGCGATGGTCCGGGTAGTGGGATAAACCGGCACTGAACAGTCAGCCTTGTTGCGTTTAGTGTTTGGAAAATAAAGCTTGATCTTCATATTTTGCTGTTGCGCAGGGACAGTAATGAACGCAACCAACAGCAACAACAAAAGGAGAGTCTTCATTCGGGTTTATCTCCCAGCAAAAAATTAAAGTAGCGAAGTATACTCCAACCTCACAACCTCCTGATGACAACCGGGAAATTGCAGCGTATAGTGCTGGCCCTTCCCAACTCGGATGCAGGCTGAAGACTACAAGTATATGTACGAGCTCGAAGACCACTTTTGGTGGTTTGCGGGAATGCGGACAATTGCCGGCGCGCTACTGGACCAGTATTGCAGCGCAAACTGTAATCGGAGAATTCTCGACGCCGGATGCGGAACGGGCAGTAATCTCCTGTGGCTACAACGCTACGCCGGTGACGGCGAGATCTATGGTATTGACCTCAACTTTGACGCCTTGCAGATGTCACGTCAAAGGGGACCCAAGCGATTGGTCCAGGCATCCGTTACAGATCTACCATTTGCCGACTCATCGTTCGATCTCATGACCAGCTTCGACGTGCTCGTTCAACTGCCAACGTCCGGTGCAGATGAACACGCCATGCGGGAGATGTATCGAGTGCTTAAACCCGGCGGGATCGCGTTTGTTCGAGCGGCTGCTTTGGAATGGTTACGAAGCGGACATGATGAGGCGTTGGGAAGCCAAAAACGTTACCGGTTATCCGAGTTATCGTCGCGGTTGGAGCACCACGGTCTCGTCGTGTTGCGTGCGACTTATGCCAATTCGTTATTGCTGCCTGCCGCTGCATTCCGGAGGTTGATTCTCAAGAAATTCGGATTAGCCGACAGCGGATCTGATGTAAAGCCGCTGCCTCGATGGCTTGGACCACTCAACACAACGATGCGCGCAATTCTTCAAGTCGAAGCGGGATGGTTAAAGACGACGCGCTTTAACCTGCCGGCCGGAGTGTCGGCAATATGTGTGGTGCGAAAGCCAGAGCATTAGGCTTTATGCTTAGCCGGTCTCGATTTCACGATGCTGCCGCGGTAGATCTGGGAACCGGATCAAAGTGTGGCTCCAGGTAGCGCGGGAGGTGTCTGCGGTAAAACTCGACGGTGCGGGCAAGTCCATCATACCAGGTTGTACGAGGTCGCCAGCCAAGCATCGTCTCGATCTTTTCAGAGCTCAAGTAGCAGTTACCGATCTCTATTAACTGCTGTTCACGTGGAAAGGGAACGTGACGCACTGAGCCACTACCCGTCAATCGAATTAGCTCGGTCGCAATGTCGGACAGGCTGACAGGCTCGGTACCACCGAGATTGAAGATTTCGCCGTCTGACTTTTCACTGCCGCCAGCCAGCAGCAGTGCTTCGACTACATCGTCTACGTAGTTGATATCGCGGCGCTGTTTACCTTCGCCATAGAGTTCGATGACTTCGCCTGTGAGCGCATGACGAACGAACCACCCGATGAACCCCTGGCGCTGATGTGCGAGCAATTGACGTGGTCCGTATGTATTGGTCAAACGAAGGCATACGGCGCGCGTGCCATACAATTTGTGGTAAAGCAGATGATAGTGCTCAGCCGCCAGTTTATTAATGCCATTAATGTCCAGCGGCGCAACCCGATGTGCTTCACTAACCGGCAGCAGTTCCGGACGTCCATAAACCTGTCGCGTGCTTGTGAAGACAATTTTTACGTGTGGGTTATAACTGCGGCAAGCCTCGAGTAACGTCAGTTGAGTGGCACAGTTCAACTCCAGATCACGGCGCGGATACAGTAAGGAGTCCAGGTGACTCATGTGCCCGGCGAGGTTGAAAATAATATCAACACCGCCAACCAGATGGTTTGCGACATAGTCGCATCCGATATCGGCGCGAACGAATTTGATCCGATCGGCAATCCCGTCAAGGTTAAACGGGTTTCCCCCTTGTTCCGGCAGCAGAGCGTCGACAACGATCACCTCCACATCCCAGTCAACAAGGCATCGAGCAAGATTGCTGCCGATAAAACCCATGCCACCGGTAATCAGCACGGTACGACCGTTATACTGGGAACGAAGGTTGTCCAATTTTGAAATACCCGAACCTTGTTAATTTGCTTGCCGCAAAAGCATGGCTCTTAGCCAGAGTCTTAGAAAGTCAACAGCCGTATGAATTACACGGCGTGGGGTAAAAAATTCCGATCGACCGTGAGGACGGGGGTAATGATGCACCGGGGCCTCGGCGAAACGGCAGCCATTGCGGTGTAGTTGGTGAACCAACTCGACGCAGATGGCGCCGCTGGTAACCGAAAGCTTTAAAGGCGCAACTGCACTCCGTCTGATCAGGCGGAAGTCACAGTCGACGTCGCGAATCGGAAGTAGGAAAAATAAGCGTGCCAGGCTGTTATAAAGCCCGCCAATAACTTTGCGTTGTCGGCTATCTGCGCGTTTTATCTTAAAACCATTGACTACGTCAACCTCTGGAGTCAACAGTTGATGCAGAACGGGCAGTTCGCGCACGTCATATTGCCCGTCTCCATCTGTATAAAAGATGAGCTCTTTTTGGGCCGCGGCAAACCCGCTGCGCAGTGCCGCCCCATATCCGCCGTTACGCGAGTGATGAACAACGCGCAGTTCACGGTGCGACTTTGCCAACGCGTCGAGTTGCGCACGCGTTCCATCGGTGCTTCCGTCATTAACAACGATTACTTCGAAGTCGTCAGTGAGTGTGGGTAGGACGTCGAGTGCCGCTATTACCAGCGCGCCGATCGTCGCTGCGTCATTGTAAGCAGGGAAAAAGACACTGATGCTGGAAGTCATTTCGACTAGAAGGAGATTGCCACAAAGAAGCACAAGGCACAAAATTGGGCCTGACCTTTAGACTTTTTTGTGGCTATACTGCCGTCAGACTTGCGCGCTCGTCTGCCAACAGTCCTGCTCATACTTCTGCTCGCGCTTACCGTGCGCGTTGGATTCGTCGTTGCCTTTCCCGACCCACTCGAGGAGACGAGGTACAGAACAATTGCTGTCAACCTCCTTGCAGGCAACGGATTCTCTTCGGACGCGAGCGCGCCCTATCGCCCGAGCGAAGCAGCCGCGCCCGTGTACCCGCTCTTTATCGCAACCGTATATGCGGTGTTCGGGCGCAACGTGTATGCCTTGACGCTGTCGCAGGCGTTCCTCGATCTCGCTACGTGCTTGCTCGTCGCGTTCGTGTCGTTCAGCCTCGCGCCGGAACGTTTAAAAAGTGGTGCGGCACTCTGTGCGCTGACTATCTACGCCATCTTTGCATGGCCGGCGTTCGTATGGGTGGCGCGCGTCTACGCCGAGACGTTAACGATCCTCTTCACCACAGTTGCGATCGCGCTTTGCGCGATGGCGCTGCGTAAGGGTTCACGGTACTGGTTCGGTGCCGGTCTCGCGTGCGGCCTTAGTATACTGACGAGACCTGATTCAGTTCTGCTGCTGGTCGCGATCGTTTTGTTTCTCCTGATACAACTTGCGCAACAGCGTCAAAAGCAAGTTGCATCGAGTCTCTTCGCTTTTTGCCTGGCTGTTGGGCTGGCACTCGCGCCATGGGTAATGCGCAATTACGTTTCCCTGGGTAAGTTCCAGCCGCTCGCGTCGGAGTACGGACAGTCGCGAGATGCCTATTTCCCGACCGGTTATCTGTGGTGGGTGCGCACTTGGATAAAGGACGAGACGCATTTCGATTATGCCTTCAATCCGGCATGGTCTCCTGAATCAACCTTCTTCGATCCCGCACGGCTGCCGCAGGGCACTTACGACTCGGAAGAGGAGCATATGCGCCTCGTCGGATTGATCTCGCGCTTCAATCAGTCGCGATTTATCACGCCCGACGTGGACCAGGAGTTTCGCGTGCTCGCGTACGAACGGATCAAGCGCGCACCACTGCGCTTCTTCGTACTCCTGCCGCTTTACCGGGCGACGTCGATGTGGTTGACAGGCTTCAGCACGTCGCACACGACGCCTTACGTGCTGATCCTGAGAGTTCTTTCGGTGCTACCGATCCACTTAGGCGGCATACTCGGACTCGCATTCATGTGGCGTCGTCAACCGCTGGCAATGCTGCTTGCGCTGATCGTGCTGGTGAGGACGGGATTCATGGCGTACCACTACGCGCCAGAGACGCGCTACATGGCGGAGATCTATCCGCTGCTGATCGCCGCATGCGGCGTGACAGTTGTGGCGGCATGGTCTTACATACGCCGGTATAGCTCGTAATAGAGAAGCGGCCTGCCTGCAACTATCGCACGACGAATTTGTCTCATGCCTAACTTCTCGAGTATGCGCACTGATATCACATTCGGTTCATCCACGTCAGCCTTTACCGAATCCAGCGCGAGCGTGTCAAAAGCATGATCGAGGACAGCCTTTGCTGCTTCGGTCGCGAACCCATTGCCGCAAAACTCAGGATGAACACCGTAAATCAGGTTCGGGCTTTCATCGGACGATTTGAGCAGACCGGCAAAGCCGATTAAGTTTTCCGTCTCACGTGAAAAGACGAGCCAGATTCCATAACCACGCTCCTCAAAACTCCGAACACTCTGTTCAACCAACGAACGCGCCTCATCGAGCGGAATCACACGATCGTCAAACAGAAAATGTCGCACATCACTATTCGTCCAAAGCTCATGAACGATTTCCACGTTCCCGATCTGCGCGGGTCGAAGCTCTAGACGCGGTGTTGTCAGTAGTTGGTCCATATCGCAAACTCGAAGCGCGCCGACTCTGTTTTTCTATACACGGAGCAAGCCCGACTCCACAAAACTAAAGTACCCTTTGCGACTTACAATCACGTGATCAAGCACACGGATGCCCAGGATTCTTCCTGCTTCGATCAGCCTGAGCTGGGTTTTTACATCTTCGTCACTGGGCTGTAGATCAGACGTCTGATCCCTTGAGTTGCGGATCTATGTAAACGACGTCTACGAACACTTTATCCAAATGATCAAAGTCATGGTCTGTTGTGAGTAAAGTTCCTCTTAACACTGAAGCCGTGGCCGCTATCCACAAGTCATTCTTTCCCATCTGTCGAGCAGTCTGACCTTGTGGGAGAGGTTTCACTGAACTTCTTCCTAAGCTATAGGTGTCGATCTCTGCATAACGTCTGATGATTTGATCATGATTGATATCAACAACGGGAAGTGTTCGTAAGAGCTCGTCAAGGAGTTTGAGCTTGTTCGTACCCCAGTTGCGTTGGAGTGCCAGTGAATATATCTCGCCCTTGCTAACCACCGAGACCAGAGGTGTGTTCGCGAATATGTCGAACTTCTTCTCGACATACTCTGCATAACCCGCGCTCCTTGCGTAGCCGAGAACAATTCCGGTGTCTAGTAAAAATTTACGCATACTGACGTGAGGTAATCAGGGCGTTAATGCGGCAAGCAACTCCTCTATCGACTCGTCTCCCGGCCATTTCCCCCAGATTTCCTTCAGGGCCGGATTTGCATCCAGCTTTTGTACTTCCAGATCAAAAAGCGTGAGTGGTTTTCCCTGTGGAGGTAGCCGTTCGAAAATTTCTTCGCCTTCTTCGGCAAGTTTAATCGATTGAGCTTCCAGGAGCCTGATTTTTCTAACGGGATTAAAATG
>JAICQI010000067.1 GCA_025937955.1 Pyrinomonadaceae bacterium | reverse complement strand
CGGTGCTGGTTACATTAGCGATCCGGCGAATGCCGAAGCACCCGTGACGTCTTGCTTACGTGATTTCGTCCCCCCTTCGACGAAGAAGACGCTCTTAGGCTTCCGGCTGGTGCGCAGCCCGTGAGATCAACTGGGCGCCTCCTTGGAGTGCGGTGGCTTGGCACCACATTGGCCAGGTGAGCGAAACCGCAAGACCAAAGCGGTGCCAAGGCACCGCACTCCAAGGAGGCGCCCAGATTAAAGACGATTAGCTCCATCAGGCGAAGCTGATCTACAATCCAACACAGTAATTCTTCCGTGATCCATAAGTTCTTTTTTTCGAAGCCCCAGGAGAAGTAATCATGAGCACTAAGGCAATCCTGCGCGTGATGGTCTTGAGTCTAGTGGCCGCTGCGACCGCATTTGGACAAGACGTCGGCGCAGACGTAGGCGCCGGCGCCGGGATTTTCAGGGCGAAGAACCCGGAGACAAAGAAGAACCCCAAAACCACTGCCGGAACAAAGCCGCCCAGTCGCACCACCGGTCCCGCGCGCCCCACTCGCTCGAATGTGGCAGAGCGCGTTGAGGAGTTGCTCGACAAAGGCAATGAAGCTCGCGATGCGCGCAGATTTACGGAAGCTGAAGATTCTTACAAAGAAGTTTTGAAACTGAAACCCCGCGACTCGCGCGCCGCTTATGGTTTGGGCAACGTCTATTCCGACCAGCAGCGTTGGGCAGAAGCTGAAGCCGCTTACCGGAATTCTGTGACATGGGCGCCAACCGATGCCGACGCCTACATCGCATTGAGCGTCGTGCTCGTCCAACCAAGAGCCGACGGCGACAACGCGAAGCGATTTGCCGATGCGGAGTCGTTTGCTCGCAAGTCAGTGCAAATCGATCCGAAGAACGCGGTGGGTTGGGATCGTCTCGGCGTGGCTCTGCAAGCACGCGGTCTGGCAAACAGTGAAACAGAGCATTCTTATCGTCGTGCTATCGAACTCGATCCACAGTTTGCGGTTGCGTATGCGCACCTGGCGCGCACGCTCAACAAAATGAATAAATACACTGAAGCGGCGCCGATGTATGACAAAGCCATCGAGCTGGCGAAGGATCCGGCGACGCTCAACCTGATCGCGGACTCCCTACAAAGCGAACAACTGTGGCCGCAGTCAGAGCCAGTGCTGAAAAAGGCGCTCGAGCTCGACCGAAATAATCCGACGTCTCTTTTGCTGATGGGTCGTTATTTGATCGCTTACAAGCGATACCAGGAAGCCGAGCCCTATCTGAAGTCGGCGACCGAAGTCAGTTCCCGTGCATTTCAACCATTCAACCTTTTGGCCCGGGCTTATCTGGGAATGGATCGATTCAGTGATGCTGAAGCAGCTTACCAGCGCGCTTCAGAGGTGGCCGGAACTGGCGAGAAAAAACAGCTCGCCGGTATGTTTGGCTTTGAAGGTGTCGGCGACGGTTATCTGAAGTCGAACCAGAAAGACAAAGCGGTACGCGCGTACCAGCGTGCGCTCGAGCTCGATCCAAACAATAATGGAGCTGCCCAGAAACTCGCCAGAGCTCGTGCGAACTAGGTGCCTAAGATCAATCAGACTCCCGTTAAGAGGTCCGTGTAAATGAAGAGTTGCCCCAAGTGTAATCGTACGTTCCCTGATGAAGGTCAGAAGTTCTGCACGTTTGATGGTGGATTATTGATTGCGCCACAAAACTTCGATCCGAATGCGACGATAAGAGCGACGTCAATGGATCTGAATGCCGCGGCGGAAAGACCGACCAGTCGCGATCTACCGGATCCGAATGCGACGATCATCGAGAACTACCCGGCGACGGTTGCACTACCACGCAATACTGGTCCAACTACTGGTCCAACTGAAACAAGTCCGAATACTTCCGATATCGCAAAGCCGCCCGCGGCGCCACCGCCAACGCCGCCTTCGCCACCCGTGACAGCAGCTCCGCCGCCACCACCGCCGCCAACGCCAACTACGGTGGAAGTGCCCGCGATGCAACCGGAGCCGGTGGTCCAGGCGCCTTCTGCACCTTCGACACCATTGCCGCCGCCAGTTGCGCAAAAAAAGTCGAAGGTGCCGCTAATCATCGCGGGAGTTCTTGTTTTTCTGTTGTTGAGTGGGGGAGCTTTGGCCGCCGTGTTCTTCTTTGTGGTCAAGCCGAAACTGGATGAGATGGCCGCGGAACAAAATCGCGGAAGGCCTGCGGAGATCAGTACACCGACGCCAACCAGCTCCGTCGAGACACCATCGCCGGCGCCAACAGTGGAAGACACTTTCGTGCCGCCATCCGGGACGGTGCAGTTTGAAAACTCCAACGCCACTCTCGACGGAAAGTTAGCCGAACACTATTTCGATTTCTCCTTTTATTATCCCGAGTCGTGGACTCGCGATCGAAAGTCGGGAGTCGCCGGCGCCACTAACTTCGTGAAGGTGGACCGGATGCTGCCGCCGGATTTCACGCAGGAAAATTTCGCAGTGGGTTGGTACACGAGTACCGGAACGTTTGTCGGCGATATGCCGAGTTATCCCCAGCGAGTGATGGAATTCAGTAATTCGCTGGCCAAGATCATTCCGGAATATAGAAAGGTTTCCGAAGGCCCAACGAAGGTCAACTCGATGGATGCTTATGAATTCCGTTGGGAAGGTCTTTCGAAGGGCACTGAGCGCGGCGACCTGAATTTGTGGGGACGAGTCATCTTCCTGCCGACGGGTAACGAAGGCGACACGGCCGGCGCAACCCTGAGCATGCTTTGTACATCTCTTGCCGGAGAGTTATCTTCAGTGGAAGATGTGGGCGAGAGAGGCGAGTCGCCAGTGATACTGGAGTCGTTCAGATTTGGTAAAAAGAAGTGAAAACCGAAGTTAATAAAGTGAAGTTTTGGACGCCGCTGCGGCTGGCGTGCACTGTAATCGCGTTTGGATTGCTGGCAGCGTTCGGCGTCTCCAGCTGCAACTCGAACGATCCGTCTTACAATCCGGCGAGCGCCAATCGACCGAGCGCGACCCCGAACCGCACCGGCATGACCACTTTGTCGCAGCCGATTCTGCAGGCCGAGAACCGTGCCGCCAGCGGTGCGCCAATAAAGCTCGGCGACTATTCAGGGAAAGTGTTGTTGGTTAACTTGTGGGCGACCTGGTGTGGTCCATGCCGCATGGAAACTCCTGAGCTGGTGAAACTGAATAAGGAGTTTCGCGACCGTGGTGTTGAGATGATTGGGCTCTCGACTGAAGATCCGGATGCTTCGGCGGAAAGCGTCAGCGATTTTATGCGCGAGTACAATGTGGATTACCAGATCGGGTGGGCCACGCGTGAAGTGGCGCTGGGGCTGATGCAGGGACGCACTAACATCCCGCAGAGTTTCATCATCGCGCGCGACGGGCGCATCATAAAAAGATTTATCGGATTCAGTCCGGCGTCAACACCTGTACAGCTGAGGCAAGCACTCGAACAAGCTTTAGTCGAAAAGAGTTAACGCAGATGACGCGGATATAAATCCGGATTTTATCCGCGTCATCTGCGTCTAAATTATTCTTTCTCCTCTTCACCGACCTCCTGTTTCTGTAGACCTTCTGCGACGTCTTTCTTGGCCTGACCTTCGAGTTTTTTCATTTCAGCTTCTACGCGTGCATCCGCCTTGTCCATCGGGGCGGGCTCATCCAATTCGTCCTGAGTTGTTATTTTGTTTTTATCGATACTCATGACTTCAGGCTAACAAGTCCGCCGTTACAGAAGTGCTGGAATTTGATGACGATTTTGATACGAGCCCCAAACCCCCATTGCCTCGACAAATAGCGCCATAGAGGAGTAGACTGCCAGCCGAATGAGTTTGTTTTTCTCGAACAAAGCGGTGCGCAAAGTGGTTCAATTGTCGCTGTCGATCAGCGTGTCGATCTGGATGGCCGGCGGCTGTCTGTTTGGTTGCAGCAATGCCACGATGGCGGCTGAAACCGGTGATTCCGTCCTGACGATCGAGGGGGGCGAAAGCTGTCAAGCGCCGCGTTCCGGGCATGACTGCTGCGCGAGTCAAAAGCCAAAGAAGCAAACGACCCGCACGATCAAGCAGCCGGAAGGTATGACGTCCTACGCTCCCATTCCGCGCGGCATGATGAATGATTGTCCGCTGGTAACGAATGCGACCGCTGCGACTTCAAAAAACAGCAGCCACGTACCGGATCCCGGACGAACTTCAGTGGCGGCCTTGCCGCAGATCGAGAAACAGAATCAAACTCCGGACAGCGTCCGCGTTGTTCCGTCCCTGCCAAATCGTGGCTCTACTCACCTTCTTTGTTGTGTTTTCCTGATCTAGAGATCTGCCTGCGAATAAACGTTAAGGCAAAAAATCTTAGACAGGAGAACTCAAAATGAAATCCCGAAAACAGATCATTATTATGCTCGTTGGGTTGTTGCTGTTTGCATTCGCAACCGTGATGGCCCAAACCCCCACGCAAGGCGATCAGAAGAAGAAAGCTGAGGCGTGTTGTGCAATGGAAACGTGTTGTTGCAACGACGGTTCATGCTCGATGAAGAAAGAGGGTGACCAGAAAGACGCGTCTTGCGGAGAATCATGCGACATGACCAAGCATGAAGGGAAGCACGACGCGAAGAAGCACGACTCGAAAGACCATAAAGACTGCTGCAAGATGAAGCAGAAGAACAAGAAGGCGGCGTAATTTAGCCACGATTACACGGATGAACACAGATCAGTGTTCATCCGTGTGGATCCGTGTCTCATAAAGGAGTACGTTTTTATGAAGAAGAACTGGTTACTAATCGGCGGAATTGTGGGGCTGCTTGTTGTTGCTGTTTTGATGGTCAACTCGGCCAGCAACGATCAACCACGGTCGACCGCATCCCGCGCCACCCCGGCGAGTCAATCCCCGCCTGCGCACAATCACGCAGCCGATGCTAAAACCATTCCGGCGTTTTTCCAGGTCGCTCCGAGCAAAGCGAGCCTGGCGCCGACGCTCGAACCGGAACAATTCACTGGTCCAACTCGCGAAGCATATCGCGCGGTACGACAGATACCGGTCACGATCGCGCAGTTGCCGTGTTACTGCCACTGCGACAAAGGTTATGGTCACAAGAGTCTTTACAGTTGCTTCGAAGATGACCACGCAGCGCACTGCGCGGTTTGCGTGCAGGAAGCATTGCTGGCGTTGAAGCTTGAAAAGGAACAGAAGCTGACACCGGCGCAGATTCGTGAGACTATCGTGGAACAATACTCGCACTAATAATAGGAGGTCAGGGAATGAGTAAGTATGCTTTTGTTCTGGTGTTCGCGATCGTAGCAGTGTTGGCTTGCAACCGTGCCAGTGCAGTCAATGAACTTCCGGCTGTGGGAACAGCAGCGCCGAGTTTTAATCTCGTCAACAACGAAGGCAAGCAGGTGAGTCTCGCCGACTTCAAAGGCAAATGGGTGGTGCTCTACTTCTATCCGAAGGACTTCACCAGCGGCTGCACGCTTGAAGCGCGTAACTTTCAACGCGACCTCGCGAAGTATGATGCAGCCAATGCTGTGATTCTCGGCGTCAGCGTCGACTCGGCGGAATCACACAAAGAGTTCTGCGCCAAGGAAGGATTGAACTTCAAACTGCTGGCGGACACTGACGCGAAGGTCTCCCAGCAGTACGGCTCGATCATCGATTACAACGGCGCGAAGCTCTCCGCGCGCAACACTTTCCTCATCGATCCGCAGGGCAAGATCGCGAAGGTGTTTGAGAAGGTGAAGGTAGGCGGGCACAGCGAAGAAGTGCTCGCGGCTCTGGCGAGTCTGCAGAAGCAGTAGCCACAGGTAAACGCGGATAGATACGGATTTAATCTGTATTTATCCGCGTTAATCTGCGGCCCTATTTCTTCTTTATGTCGGTGACCCTCATCTCGCCGTCTTTTTCCACGACGGTGAAGTCGATGCGGTCGTTGACGGCAAGGCCGCTCAGCAACGCGACGTCGGTCACCGGAAATTCCATCTGCATTGCCTGCATCAGTCCCACGATCTCTTCATGATCGATTTCAATGGCGGGCCCCTTCGGATTCAGTCCTTTCACAACGCCGACACCCTGATAAGTATTTGGTTGCAACGCAGCTGCCGATCCGGACGGCGCCGGCGCCGGGGTTTGTTTATCAGCAGGTGGCTGCCTACTACAAGCGCTGAAAAAAAGCGCCACACAAACAACGATCACTCGGCTCTTATGAGCCATATACTTCGCTTCTCCTTTTCCTTGCCAATATATGCCACAAACAACCTGCCGTTCGAAAAAACACCGGCCGGCAGCTCAGCATTAGCAGCGACGCTCAACGCGGAACCGGCATTGCCGAGCTCGCGCATTTTAGTCTCTGCCGTATCAGAAGTCTGCCAGAGAGCGATCGCGTTGTTTTGGCCGCCGGTCAGCGCCGGTGTGCCGCGCACGCTCTCCTGCGACAGCAACTGGCGCGGCGTGAAACTCTGCCCCTTGTCTTTCGATTCCGCGAAGTAAACTCCCGGCACATTTCCTTCACCCGCCGCGAACCAGACCACTTTCAAACTGCCGGACGAGCGATCGACAGACAACGATGGACCAGAGACAGGACAACCCTGTAGCACCCACTGGTCGTTGCTGACGACGGTTGGTTTCGAGAAATTCGTTCCGCCATCACTGGAGCTTGCGACTGCAATGTGCCGGTAACTTCCGGGCAGGACCTGGCGCCAGCCTGCATACAACGTCCCATCCGCCGAGACAGTGAGCGCCGTCTTGCAGCACGGGCATGCTTCAGAGGCGACCTTACGATTGGCTGAGAAGGTACGACCGCCGTCAGTGGAGTAGCTGAGATAAAGATCGCGATTACTCTCCATGTGATGGCCGTCGGCCTTCGTCGATGGTTTTGGAGTGTGTACGTTACGCTCATCGAGCCAGGCAGCGTAAATACGTCCGTCAGCGGCGACGGCGAGGGAGTGCATGCCGTGAGCACCGGGAGCCTTGTCGTCGTTTACCTTTACTTCACTGGCAAAACTCTGCCCGCGATCGTTTGAGACGGAAAGATAGACGTCGGTGCCGTGCTTGCCGCCTGCATCGACGCGCGCGGTCCACAAGACGTACACCGCGCCGTCCGGAGCCACGGCGATGCTCGGCTGATCGCCGCGCCACGCTGTAGCCACACCCTGTTGGCGATTAACGCGAACCGGAGATGCCTGCATCGCGCCGTCGTGATTGAAGCGCGCGAGCATCACGTCGGCTTGCTTCGCGTCGTGAGTGACCCAGGCTACATAGAATGTCCCATCTGCCGCCGCTGCGGTGACCGGCTCCGCCGCGTCGATGCCGGCTGCTGAGATCTGCACGGGTCCTGGAGGCTTATGAGCCTCTGCTCCTGTAGTGCTTGAAAGATGTTTACAGCCGGCGAGACAGAACATCGCCGACAAAATTAAAATGCTTGTTATCCTCATACTATTAACCAAAAGTACAAAAAAGATTAGCCACAAAAAGGCACAAAAGGCACAAAAAGAGTTTAGGAAGAGCTCAATGAGCGGCTCACAATCAGTTCTATTTTTTGTGCCTTTTGTGCCTTTTTGTGGCCCATTTTTCAAAAGCTCACTTTCATCCCAAACTGAAACTGACGCGGATCGAACGCCTGTGTCGGTTGTCCAAACGACGGCAAAGGATTCGCGCCGGAACCAAAGGTGTTGTTTGGCACTCCGAAGTTCGCACGGTTCAGAATGTTGAAACCTTCGGCGATCAGTTGCAGGTCGACTCGTTCTGTCAGCTTGAACCGCTTGCTCGCACGCAAATCCAGCGACGCGAAATCAAATCCGTGTCCCGTGTTGCGTCCCACGCCCAGCGGCCGGTCGTTGTTGTTCGTATCAAGGTTGCGATCCGTTCCCAACAGCACGTTGAACGGCAAGCGCGAACCGTAAGTGAAGATGTAACCGAATTCAAAACCGTGCGGCGCCTCGATCGAACCGCTCGTGACGAGCCGGTGGCGCTGATCGTTATCCGACAACCCACGATCGTCGCGGATGTTGAAGTTGTCCTGCACACTCGAGAAGAAGAAGTTGCCCGCGTCGTCGATCGTCTTCGAAAGCGTGTACGACACACGAACGTTGGCCCAACGTGCGGCGCGTTTGTTGAACGAAACCACCATGCCGTCGTAACTGGACCTGCCCGAACTCTCAAAGCGCGAGATGTTGCCCCAGTCCGGATCCGGACGACCAAGATTTGGTACGCCGGCCGAAGCGGGCACAGTGGGCACATTAACATTCCGCGAAAGGATGACGTGGTAAGCGCGCAAGTGCAGGTAACCAACAGACACGACAGCATTGCCCGGCAGCTCGCGCTCGATCTGAAGGTTGGCTTGCCGGCTGTAGCTCGTCTCGATGTTTGGATCGATGCGCGTGATGTTTGGCTTCGTCGGCAGCGTTGCCGGCTGGAGCGCCAACACATTCGGAAACACTGGAGCGCCAGGTTGTGTAGGCGACAACTGCGCAATTAAAAACTTCGATCCATCGCGTTGCAGTGCGTTTGAGGTGGCGCGCAGCGGAATGCGATCGTAATAAATCCCAAAGCTTGCGCGCACGACCGTCTTGCGATCGCCGGGCGCGTAGACGATTCCCACTCGTGGCGCAAAGTTGTCAGTATCCGCCTGGATCGGATCCGGCAGCCACTGCACGTCGTATCGCAATCCGGCATTGAACGTCAGATCCGGACGCGCGCGCCATTCATCCTGCACAAACACGCCAAAGTTCGGATTCGACTGAAGCTGGCTCGGAACTCCAAACGCCTGCTGGTAGTTGAGGTAATTCCCGTTCAGGAAATTATTGAGCGAGCTGAAAGAGTAAACACCCTGCACCGCGCCCGGGAAGAGAATGTTGACGCGGTTGTAAAGAAACCCCGCGCCAAACTTGAGTGAATGGTTGCCACGCACTGTCGAGACGTTATCGACTGCTTCGAAGAGATTGATATCACGTCCGAGCGGCGAGAATGTCGCGGTGCCGAAATTCGCAACCCCGGCGATATTTACTGCCGGTCCGACTTCATCGTTGACGGGCGCATCCAGACGGCTGTTGGTGTACTGGACACGCGCCTCATTCAAGGTGCGCGAGCTGAACGTGGTGACATTGCTGACCACAGCGCTTTGATCGGTATCACTCAAACCCGTGCCGCGGCTGACTGCATTCAACCCACCCACCGTGCGCGAATTGACTGCGTCGATGTGATAGAGACTGTAGCGCGCGCTGAGCTGATTGCGCTGGTTGATGCTGTGGTCGATGCGCGTGAAAAAGTTGGTGGTATCAAAGCTCGCCGGCACGACGCCAGTGCTCACCAGCGGCCCCTGATAATTGACTGCGCGCAGCCGGTTGTTAATCGTATTCACCGCGGCAGGCGAGATCGTCAGCACTGCCGAGTAGTTGCGACGAGTCTGCTCGAAGTTACTGAAGATGAACGTCCGCTCACTTCGTAGTGGTCCGCCGATAGTTGCGCCGTACTGCGCCTGCGTCAAAAGATCTTTCGTTGGCGCGAGCGGATTGCGAGCGTCGAAACGCTGGTTGCGGAAGAACCCGTACAAGCCGCCACGCCAATCGTTAGTTCCCGACTTAGTCAGAATGTTGACCACGCCACCCGACGCACGTCCGAACTCCGCGATGCCTCCGGACGTCACGACCTGAAACTGATCGATCACTTCCTGGCTGTAATACGTGCCCGTCAGATCCGCTGCGTCGTCATTCGCCGAAACGCCGTCGACAATGAAACTGTTGTAAAGGTTTCGCTGACCGGCGATCGAGAGACCTTGTCCGGGCACGGCCGAGGTTTCGGCGAAACGCTGGTTGCTGCCCGTGTTAGTGGGTGAGACGCCGGGGACCAGCAGCGCCAGGTCGAGATAGTTTCGACCATTCAACGGCAGCTCGTTGATCTCTCTTGGCCTGATAGTCTCGGTGATCTGCGTCCGCACTGTCTCGACGACGGGTATGTCCGTGCCGATGTTGACCTGTGCAGACACGCCGGCGACGTCGAGTTTGATCGGGAGATCGACGGCCTGACCCACGGAAACGGTCAGTTGTTTCGTCACGGGCGAGAAGCCTGTGGCGTCGATCTTGAGATCGTAGGTGCCGGTGCGAAGGTAAGGGAAGCGGTAACGACCTTCGTCGTCGGTAGTCGCGTTTAGTTGCTGTTGTGTTTCGAGGTTAGTGGCGATCACGCTGGCGCCGGTCACTACCGCGCCACCTGCGTCCTCGATACGGCCACTGAGCGTCGCCGAGGTCACGCTCTGCTGTGCCCGAGCAACGACGCCCAAAGAGAGAATCAGACAAATGCAGAAGAAACAAAGACGGATTTTCATCGAACTAACTCCGCGGATCTTCTTTGTAGGGTGGCACTCTGTGGTCACCCATTGCATTCGTAACACGTATCGACGGGCGGCCACGGAGTGCCGCCCCTACAATAACGTGCCGTTTCTAATTGATTAGTTTATGAATGCTGCGGAGGTCCCCGGGGACTGGTTTGTTTCCAGTCGAGGTTCGAAGAAAAGGGAAGCGCCAGATAACTAAATCTGTCTACGGTAGTTGGTGACGAAAGCTGAAGTGCAATCGCCTTAGCCAGTACTCGTTCGCGCTTTTGTGTGCGAGTCGAGCTGGCCAGACAGGCACCACAGTCCATCCGGCATGGTTGGCTCAACGAATCTGATTCTGCAGCAGGTTGTGAACCATCGGTTTCAGCAGTTGGGCTGTGTGAGTGGCTGTGTAAGTGTTGGGGAGATTCAGTTTGTGAAGGTTGAGCGACGATGGTGATACCATCATCCTCCATCGTCGCTTCCTTCAGGCCGCACATGGGTTCAGAGGTAGGTGGAAGAACCTGTTTCGGCGCAATACCCGAATCGCAATGGCCCGCCTTGCCTTTGCAGCAGGGCATTGTATTTGAGCCCGCGGAGGCGCTCACGATTGGAATCAGCGGCGCGGTAAATGACAAAGCCACCAGGAAGCACAAAAGGCACAGGACGCCGTTAGCGATCCGTTTGTGCCTGCTGTGTTTCATAGTGGCCATCTGACTGACTTACTTATTGGCTTACTGGCTCGGTTGTTTTGGTACAGCTTTCCGCTCGAGTTTCATCTTACACTTCGGACACTTCTTACCTCGGGTCTTCGAGGTTACGTCCTCATGCATCGGGCAGACGTAATAAAACTGAGCAGGTTTTTTCGAATGAGCCGAACGTGTTTTCTGAGTCGCCGTGACGCCGACAGAATACACGCCAGCCCCACACACAAGCAAGGTGACCGTGATAAGCGGAAGGAGGCGAAGCCGTAAGTAGTTCATGTTACCCCTTGATGGGAGCCTCTTCCTGCTCACGTCGCATTCGCCGTGAGCAGGAAGGTGCTTGATAGTGCCCGCTGGTAGGTGGGTGTTTCCTTTTAGATGGTCCCAGCAGCTACTTTGACGGCATCGAAGGAAGTCTTACTGCCGTCAGAGGTTTTTGACATAAGTGTCCAGGTGCACTTCGATTTGCCATTCCCTCCGGGGAAGGCAAAGAATTTGTCGCCCACCACGTAGGGTTGGATAAACTCAATTTTGCCGTCCGTCGCTTTATAAAGGCCGCTTACCGAGCAGGTTCCACCCGTTGTCCCGGTAGTGGTGGTTGGTGCTTTTTGGGTAAAATCTTGACTCATACCTGTTCTCCTTCAGGATGGAAGTTCGTAACTTGCTTCCTTGTCGGAAGCGCTAGTCATTTAAAATTGCCGGACGCGTCGCAGAGTTGGACCATACATCAGAGCAACTCCCATCGCAGCGTTACCGATTCCTCAGGACGAAACGCAATCACCATAAGCTTCACGAACTGTTGGTTGCTGTTGTCTTTCTTGCCCGTACTCCTCACGACATAAATGTGTCCCAACTTAATGGGAGCCGCTACGGATGATCGTAGCTCTGTGAGTTTGGAGTTCTCCCGCAACGGTTGGAAAACCTGCTTACCAAAGTCTTCCTTGAGGACCATGATTTTGTCGCCCTGAAGATGTATGGAAGCGAAGCCGGTTCCGCCTCCTTGTGCGTCCTCAAAGTCATAGCCGCTACGGAGCTCGTCTGGCGTGCCGAGGTCGACAATCGCCCCCAGCCGGTCAGTTTCAATCCCGGTGACAAGATTACTACCAGCGAAACTAAGGTCACTACAGCGGTTAACCCAGTTAGTATTCGTAAACGCCATCCCTTCTTTCCCATCCCTGAAACAGAGCGTCCGGGCCAGGGGATCAATGGCGTACATGGTGAGGATTCCACCTCGTTTTTGCGACTGAGCCGCTCGCTTCTCATCAGGCGCCGACGGATTTTGTGCGCGCAGCACCTGATGGAAACCAAACGCGATGAACACCACCAACGAAATGAATAGAACGCGTTTCATGACCTTAGATTTCTGACTGTCAACTTTCAAATTCATATCCTCCCCTTCATTCGTATGTTTGTGTTTGCCTGGGGAGACGCTGTCCACCTGAGACTATCGACTTGCCACGTTTGGCAGATGCACGAGTTCCTGAAATTTCTGCTCGGGGATATGTCGCGCTTCGTTCCGTTGCCGGAGCTCCTTGAAGTAATGGAATGGAACAAGCGCGGATTTAAACTTGTCGCTGATCCAGTCGTCCTTCTGGATATAGTTGAGCGGGTACAGATTGACATCTTCCGAGCACTGGTTGAGCGTTTCCGTTACCGCCTTAACAACCAGAATGTTATTGAGATAGGTAGCATCATCTAAAGTCTCGCGAGCGGTGTTGTACAAAAGCGCGCCTTCGCGGTCCCGCCGTTCCCATTCCTTAATGATCTTCAACGCCCTTTCATACTGCCGGGAGTTGATTTCCAGACGCAATGTCGTTTCAGAGTCGTTTCGTGCCTCTCGCAGATAGTTCTTGTATATGTCGGGAGGGATGGTGCCAAAGGCCCTTGCGCCCTTCGCTAAATAGACACCGAAGGCGTCGATTGTCGGAGTTCCTCCAGCCAGCTTGATGACCATGGGAAACGCCGAGCCACTGTCATCGTAGAACTCTTTCTGGCGCGCCGCGAGCACAATGAAATACCGATCGGGATCGACCCTGGTCCAGCGAGTTGCGCCTACGCCGGGTATTTCGCACGTAATCGAAGAGTCGTCATAGCTAACGATCTTCATGCTCTTTTTGCTGGCGCCGAATAT
>JAICQI010000386.1 GCA_025937955.1 Pyrinomonadaceae bacterium | reverse complement strand
GGGATTGTCGCGCTGGATTTAAGCGAACTCGATGAGCCGGGCATCAAAGCTGAGCGGTATATGGATGAAATGCATTTGGATGCAGTCGGCAATCAGGCCATCGCCCGGATCATCGCAAACAAGATCGTCGCTGACGGCCTACTCCGCTAAGGTCGATATGCTGCGGAAACTTGCGCATTCCACCGAATTTTCGAAACATCTGAATGCTGTGCACCCGGCGGGCGGACATTGATTGGAAAAGTACCGCTCATTGAAATAGCAGATGGTCCCGCGGCTATGCCTTCGACAGTATTCATCAAATGGGAAACCAAATTTAGCCCGAGATTGACCTGAACGACGCTTCAGTTCGATTGCAGGGAAAATTGGAATGATGGAGGAATCAGTTCAATGTCAGAGGTGTAATCGACGCTAAGCCAGGTGCGCTTAGTGACCGGTCTAAGCGTCAAGTTAGGCGGTTTGTACAGGTGACCTTCAAAGGTAAATCCGTCTTTACTTCGTCCGACGCCGATCAGCGGCTCGCCCGGCAACTCGCAGCCGTTAGGCCCTATAGTCGACGCCGATTGATTGAAAACAGGGGCGCGTCAATCAGAGGTCACACATTTCGCGAGGATTGAAAAAGGGAATTAAGAAAAATTTCCAGAGGAACGTCTGTGCCTCTTGACCTACCTGCTAATGGCCGACCCCCGGTGCCCATTCGAGCACGAAACTGGCGAGCGTCTGTGATATCCGATTTAAAGCCTTATTGATCGTGCTCGTTAAAAATCTGTTGACACGTTTACGCGAGCACGATACGGATTGGTCTCGGGCTGAACGTTCCTCGAAATGCACCGGTGCCGCGGAGGTTCAGTGGTATCGAAGCTCCGTAATCTTTTCACCCGATCCAAGGGTAGTGCCGATATTCAAAAACCGGCCTGGTTTTCCAGACGGATTCGAACGAAGACCTCCGACTCGATCCCTACTCTCGCAAATTCTGCTGAAGCAATCCCGGACGTCGAACCGGTCGAGTTTACGATCGCGGCGCAGTACACACGGGATGAGAGTTCACACCGGTATGAAGCTGGAGAAGTTATTATTCGAGAAAACGAGGTTGGCGAAACGGCCTATGTCATCGCACAGGGGAGGGTTGAAGTAAGCAAGCAACTAGATGGGCAAAAGGTCCACCTGGCTTACCTTGGAGCCGGAGAAATCTTTGGCGAAATGAGCATGATTGACGAGAAGCCGCGGAGCGCAACCGTGACCGCCGTTACGGAGACTTTAGTGAGTGAGATCCGGCGGGATGATTTTTTCATCAGCTTTCAGAGAGAGCCCAAAGCGGCGCTCGAACTGTTGAAAGTTCCTTTTGACCGTTTGCGTAAGGCGGATGCCAGGATCTTGCTTGAGCATCTGCAGAGATCTCTTTTGAAAGCAAGAGTCGCAGCCGAAGTGGAACATGAGCAGCGCCTCCTAGCTGAGATTAAGCAAAGGAACGCCGAGCAGGCAAAGGATGAAGTCACCAACATTCTCGACGAACTCAAGCGATTCAATGAAGAACTGGAGAGACGGGTGGCCCAAAGGACGGAGCAGTTGCAGCAAGCCAATGCAGCGCTCGTCCGTGACATGGAGCAACGAAAAAAGCTCGAAAACCAGCTTATCCAGGCACAGAAGATGGAAAGCGTCGGCACACTGGCAGGCGGCATTGCCCATGACTTTAACAATCTTCTCAACATTATTCAGGGGTATGCCTTCATTTTGCGCGGTCATTGTGAGCAGAAGGACGAGATCGAGGAAAGCCTTGTCGCAATCAACGACACTGTCAAACGCGGGTCTGCCCTCGTCCATCAACTATTGACGCTAGGCCATAGAAGCCGCGGCATCGAATTGAGAACAATAGATATTAATATCTTGGTGGAAGGACTCATCGTACTCATCAGGCATACGTTTCCCAAGACAATCGAGTTGGACCAGGTCCTAGAAACCGATATCCCACCGATAGCAGGAGACGAAAATCAAATCGAACAGGCACTCCTGAACCTTTGTGTCAACGCTCGCGATGCAATGGCGAATCGGGGAACACTGACGTTTAAAACTCGATCCGTTACCGGCGCAATGTTGCAACATTTGGGCGACAATTTAGAGGGACAGTACGTATGTATCGAGGTGACAGATACCGGGGTGGGAATGGATGAGACGGTTCGGTCGAGAGTCTTCGAGCCGTTCTTCACGACCAAAGATACGGGCCAGGGAACAGGCTTGGGACTTTCTGTTGTGTACGGCATCGTCAAGAACCACGACGGCTTTATCGATGTGGAGAGTAAGCCGATGGCCGGCACGTCTTTTCGATTGTACTTCCCGGCTCAATCGTCAGACGCCGCTCTCAAAGAACCAATTGCCAAAATCGATGCGCAACCAACGATGGTATCCAACAGCACTGCGACAGTTCTTGTCGTAGAAGATGAAGAGAGGATGCTCAATGCGTTGGGGAAAATACTCGCAAAACAAGGATACACAGTCTTGAAGGCTTCCGACGGGGAGATGGCACTAGACACCTATGAGCGGCACCATGAAACCATCGATGTGGTCCTGCTCGATATAGGTCTACCGAAAATGTCGGGTCGAGATGTGTTGCTTAGAATGAAAAATAGAAACCCAGATGTCAAAGTGGTTATCGCCAGCGGCCATTTTGAGGACGAGATGAACTCAGACATTGATCAGGCCGGAGTTAAGCATTTGCTACGCAAACCCTACATGCCGGATGAAGTCATCAAGATATTCCAAAGCCTAACCAAACGGAATTAGTTGCAACGAGGCGTACAAACAAGCATAAGTAAGCTTACGAAACCCGCTTCAGACCCACCAGGTAATCCGCCCGTTCGTACCCTGGCTGTGCTTTAACTTCGTCGTCGGTAAACGCGCCCTCAGCTATCAGGAGTTTTACCGTGGCGTCGGCCATTGCCAGCCGCGTTGGCAACCCTCAGATCCGAAGAATGGCGCGAGGCAGAACAGGATGGACTCAGGCCGAAAATTACGCGGAACCCCGGTGGATCCAGCTTTCTTTGCACCTGAGTTCATGCTGTTTCATCTGGGTTTGGAGAGCGTTGGAGACAAAGCAGTAAGAGTCCTCACGTCTTTGGACTAGGTAGGAGAAGCCGCTCGAACTATCTGCATCGGTTCGCTAACAGCTCTCGCGACCAACTCCCGAACCGCAGCATGCGTGTCGCGTTCCTTGAGTGCAGCACGACAGTCTTCGATGAAACGTTCTTTCTCAAACATCGCCATTCCTCCTTTCTCTAAGAGCCTAACGCGAGCGCTCAGCCGCGCAGCTTTCGGCTGCAGCGCGTTGTTAGGCGCCCAGCCCTCGCCAGTCCACAACATTGCAACGACCTGCCGAGTGTCCACTGTGATCGAGCCAAATCCTGAGGCTCGAGTAGTCCGTCACCAACGCTGACCGCAAGCTGATTCATCGCCCGCATCAGCGTGAGTTCGCTCCGCGCCACAGTGCGAGCAGCAAATCATTTAGAGGTTGTCCGGTGAACTGGACCTCGTGGCCCGCGCCGGCGGACACCGCCCGTGACGCGCCGATGCGTTCAGCAAGGTCGTCGCATATCGCGTCGAACCCGGCGCTGTGTCCACCTGATACCACAAGTTTTGGGAAAGTAGCCGCCGCCAGCTCGGCCAGCGGGAGGTCGCCCTGCCAGAGCGGTCGCCCATGGCGCAACACGGGCACCAGAGGCACAGCGGCTGTGATCAGCTCGGGGGGAAGCGCGTCGGCACTCCCCACCGCCTTTAAAAAGCGGATGACCCAATCTACATCGGGGAGGTTCTGACCCCAGAGGCCGCGCACTTCGTCGACAAGAGCCCGCGCGGCCGGATGGTCTTGATATAACGCGAATGCCCCTGGTTCCAGCAACGCTATGGATAGCGTCGCATCCGGACGGCGGGCCGCGGCGAAGAGCACGCCGAGGCCGCCGTAAGAATGACCCACGAGGTGCGCACTATCGCCCATGAGCTCGGCGATGTCGTCGGCATCGCGTAGGAAATCCTCACCTTCCGCGACAGGGCTGTTCCCATAGCCACGCCGATCTGGCACCAAGAGGCGAAAGCCCTCATCGGCGAGCGGTCGCTGCGCCTGCCACTCCTCGCCTCCCGTCGCGAGCGAGCCGTGCACGAGCACCACGCGCGTGCCGGTGCCCCAGGAATCTACGAAGAGGTCGCTCATTTGCGCGTGCCTGGCGTAGACAACCACAAGATAGGCAGAACGCTCGCCGGATGCATGGCGAGATTCAGGCGGCCCCATTCACGCGTCACGCACATGAGTTGCTCCACCACAATCTAACTTTCTGTTTCATTGACTAACTATCAAATGAGCCGCCATCGGCCAGCGAACCTGCTTGTTCCTGGACTCGGCAACTGTGGGTTACTCGGGTCGAAACCTCGAAACATCTTCAGGCGCGAAACACAATCATGAAGGTGAAGAATATTTAAGCGACTATGCCACTCGTCATTAGAGACATCGTCAATGCAAAGATAGAAGAAGACAAAGTAGCACTCGGCGATGTTGCGTGCGAGGGATGCCACAGCACCGAAATCATAATGTTCGATTGACTTCCCCGCGAACCGGCTGCGCGGTACAAGGCACAATAAGCTCATGCTCGTCGTGCAAATGCGCGTGAACAAAACACTTGCCCACCAGGGCCTGGCATCGACTTGACGGTCCGCTGCGGCCCGAGAAACTCGACTGGCGTCAACTACAGCGTCGTCAAATAACGCCAAGACTTGCTGATACCGAGTATCAGTGTCTGGCTCTGCCATCAGCCTGCGAGATTACTATCAAGTATACTGCCGAATCTGCCCGGCGGGTCACCGGAACCAAAAAAAGTAAATCAGGTGCAATATCCGTCTCCGAACCGCTACTTGTCAACCTAGCTTCCGACAACGCCGCTCCTACATATCAGCCAGTGCGGTATATCCAGACAAACCAACCCGAGATGCCGCCCGAGGACCAAACCGAACGACGCTTCAGTTCCGACTGCTGCAATAACCATCGACGCGGTTCATTTAGATTGTTCCCCGGAATTGCCCGCAAAACCGCTCAGCTTAGTCTTTGCCCCAACCGCTAACGACCTCAGGCCGCACCCGGAACTGCACGCGTCGCTCTCCCGGGGCGCGATACGGGTATTCCTCGACACCGAGATACTTCTTGGCAAGGCGGTTGATCCCTGCGCCGCCCCCCCGCTCTTCACTAATGACATCGACCACGCGGCCGCGGAGGCCGAGGTTGCGGTAGGGGTTTTCAGGATCAAGGACACTGAGCGCGACGGGGCTCCCGAGGCGCAGGACGTTGGCCTTGGTCCGCCCCTCCGCTGTGTTGAGAATGATATCCTCACCGTCCAGATCCACCCACATCGCCGATACGTGAGGTGTCCCGTCTGGCAAAACGATGCCGACGTGAACGAGCACCTGCTTCTCGAGAATCTGACGCTCCTTCGTGCTCAACTGCCGATGCGCTACTGTCATGTTTGGATGCTGCAGAGCCATCTCTCCTCCTCTGTCCTGTCAACGAGTTGCCAATGAATTTCCGTTAGCCTTGATTTCAGTTCAATATACCTGGTCAGTATATCGTCCAATGTACCTGCAGGGACATTCCCCGCACGATTGAACTGAACGACGCTTGGACTCAAACCATCGGGCCTGCAGCCCCACTGATTGAACATCAGTTGGTCTGATCCAACTGGTCGGGAGTGCCGACGATTTTTGCGGCTGTCCGGGTATTGTCCGTCAGAACGAAATCTTTCCGGTTGATGTCTGGCAGCACGGATTGCTGTTCGGTTATCGCCCCTCCGAGCGGAAACCGCCGCTGATCACAGTCCGGCGTTTAAGTAATGCTGCCGCCGCGGATGCGTTTGCAAAATCGGGGTCTGCAGATCGACGAATCACATCCTCAAGACGGCCGGTCTATTTAACGAGGACATGGAGCGAGCCAATGGCGGATACGCAACCCGTACTCGCCAAGCTTTCCCCGATCACCTGTTTAGGGCCTTGCGCT
>JAICQI010000318.1 GCA_025937955.1 Pyrinomonadaceae bacterium | reverse complement strand
CTGGCCCACCCACGACCACCGAAGCATCATCGCGATCTCCGACGACAACCGGCGTTCCCAGCAATCCAGTGAAACCAGCACTCAGCTCGCGTCGAATCACATCGAACGTCGCACTGTCTCCCTGAACTGAAATTGACTTGATCAGCCGTCGATACTGCTGCACCGCCGGCGTTTTAAGTTGGTCATAACGCAGCCAGAGCCGATAACCGTCATCAGCCCTCACGCTCTGCGCAAAACCAAAAAGCAAGCCACAAAAAAGCACAAAAGGCGCAAATTCATTAGCAAAACTTTTGTGCTTCTTTTTGGCCATTCATTAAAAACTGAAACGCATTCCGAAGCGCCACTGCCGCGACGCCTGACCAACTGTAGCAGTTATAAACCCAAAGTTGCTGTCGTTGATGTTTGCCTGTGGATTGGCGAAGTTTGCATGATTTAACGCGTTCAATGCCTCAGCACGGAACTGCAACTTGATATTCTCCGTGAAAGTAATCGTGCGGAAGATACCCGCGTCGATATTGAAGAACCCTGGACCATACAGGTTATTCCTTCCGCCCGATCCGAACCGCGCGCCAGTCTCAACCGCGTATGCAGTTATATCAAACCAGCGTCCCGCGGCAGCACCACGCTGCGCAGGCGTGCCTATTCCTCCAAGGATTTCTACTTCAGGTTTCACCTGGTTTGGAACTTGCCCGCTGCCGGCTGCAAGAAGGTTTGGTGCTGTGTTCTGAACGACGTAAAACGGCGCACCGCTCGTAGCACTCAACACACCGTTCAACTGCCAACCGCCCAGGAGTTTGCTGAGGACGCCATCCTTGATCCATTTTTGACCTTTGCCGAGTGGCAGATCATAAACTGCATAGCCCTGGAAGTTGTGTCTGCGGTCGTACCCTGCCGGGCCACGATTGCGTTCCTTTTCCTGTAGAAAAGGAATACGCGGGTTCGCATCGTTGTCTGCGTAATTGATCGCCTTGGACCAGGTGTAAACCGCGCCCAGGATCGAGCTCCGCCAGCGACGTTGCAAGTTGGCCTGCATCGCGTCGTAAGTCGCATCACCAAACGGCTCGATCGAGTTGACGTTGCCATTGATTCCAAAGAGAACGAACAACGGGCGTCCGGGGTCGCCCGTGCCAGGGGCCGAGGCGTTGATGTTGATGAACCCCATCTGTCCCACCGCTCGCGTGCCGATATAACCGATCTGGGCCACAAAGCCGCGAGGCAGCTCGCGTTCGACAATCACGTTCCACGAATGAATCTCTTTCCGCTTTGGTGTCCTCGGATAGGTATTCGTGTCGGTGTTCGCCGGCAGCTTTAGTAAGCCGTTGGAGAGATCTGGCGGCGCAGGTTGGATGATGCCGTTGCGAAACGTAGTCACGGGAATAAAGTTATTGCTGGCGCCATTGAATTGAGGCACTGCGTTAGTGACGTTGTTTACGATCGGATAGGCATTGCGGAAGTCTATGAACGGTCGTGGATCGGCAGACTGTCCATAGCCAGCGCGAAGAACAGATTTATCGTCGAAGCGCCAGGCGATACCGATACGCGGCAGAAACTGTCCCGGGCCCGACTCCGCACCGCTGTTGCGCGGCACGCCGCTCAAACCACCCGTATGGACCAGGCCATCAGCCGGATCGAATCGATTGATACCGGTGTTGTCTTTGTCGGGAAATGGATATCGCTCCCAACGCAGACCGTACGTCAATGTCAGATCGCGACGAATCTGCCAGTGGTCACGTACATAGAGCGCGTACGACAGAATTCGTAACGCGTTTGGATTGCGAAGCTGTGTCACCTTGCCGGCACTCGAACCACCCGTCGGCAAGCCGAGTAGGAATGACGCCCAACTGTTGAATCGATCGGCCGCCGCGGGGCTGCGAGTGAAACCGAGATCTTCACACTGCGAGACCGGAGCATTTGCCGCACAACCTTGCCGCACGGTCGCGTTGCCGTTCAGAACAAACGTGCCGCGCGCGGTTTGGAAGGCACCGCCCTGCGGCTGAAAGTGGTTGAGTTGTTGATTTTGATAATCCAGGCCGAAGCGCCAGTCATGCGCGCCCCTGAGCCAGGAAAGGTTTGTCGCCAGCAGGTACTGGTTGTCGCGAAACAGGAACGGGCTGCCAGTGTTCGCGTTTCCGAGGTTGGCCCAGTTGCCATTGAACTGAAACGAAGGAATGCCGCTTTGCAATTCATCCGGACCATTGGTGCCGGGAATCTTCAGCACGTCGAGTCCGAAATTGGTGCCGAAGTTGTCGTCGTGAGCACCCAATTTTTGACGCGTATAACCGAGATTCAAATCGCCGACGAGAGACGGGCTGAAGATATAGGTCCAGCCTACACCCGCCACTTGAATCTTGGACGGCGCGAGTCCCTGCTGGCCTCCGTTGAGTGCGTCGCCACCCGCCTCGCCGAAGATCGACGGTTCGAACACCTCGCTTCCCGAATAACTGTAGCGCCCAAACATCGTTAATTTCTCGTTAATGATGTAGTTAATTTTGGTGTCGTAGTTGTTGCGATTGAACTGCGCGACGCCGGTCGGCGCAAAGTTGTTGCTGAAGCACGTGGCGCACACGTTTGGCAGCGGCATGCGTTTGATCAACTCTAGCGCGGCAATGTCGATCCGGCTCGCGGGAATAACGTTGTTTAGAAATGGTGTTCGCAGGCGCGGATCGGGATTCGAGAGCGGATCGAAGATGGTCGCACCCGTTCCGGCGAAACTGACGTTACCTTGGGCGTCCGGTCGCAGACTCGCGGGCGCGATACTGAAGAGCGTCGTGCGCGCCGTGGTTCTCGAGGTGGTGCGCTCAAAATCGTTGAAGAAGAACAGCTTGTCTTTGACGATTGGTCCACCGACAGCATAACCATACTGGACCAGGATCGACTTCGGGACCTGTGGCTGGTTGGCAGGCTGAAAGAAACTGCGCGAGGCGAAACGGCTGTTCGTGTCGTAAAGCCAACCGGCGCCGTGAAAATCGTTTGTGCCTGATTTGATGCTCAGGTTGATCGCGGCCCCACCGGCGAGTCCCTGTTCGGCGTCGAATGAGTTGGTTACGATGTTGACCGTTTCAATCGACTCAGCCGGTGGCACGTAGACTGTGTTGGTAGGCAACCATGGATAAACCACTGACGCGCCATCGATGCGCGTGTTGTTCTGCATACGCGAGACGCCGTTAACGTTGAAAGAAATCGAGCGTTGCGGGGTGCCGGCAACGGAGTTCTGCTCTCCCGCGCCTACGGTGCCGGGAATCAGCTGCATCAAACTCTGATAGTTTCGGCCCAGGCTGCCGGTTAGCGGTAGATCGTTTAACTGGCGGGTCGTCTGCGTGATGTTCACGTCAGTGCGATCTGTTTGCAACGGCACCATCTGATCGGAAGAGACCAGCACCGTCTCGCGTACTTCACCCAGTTCGAGTCCTGGATCAAGCCGGTAAACTTTATTTGCTTCGATTCGCACGTCATCTTTGACCAGGGTCTTGAAAGAATTGACCGTGATGGTGACTTTGTAAATGCCCACCTGAAGATTGTTGAAGCTATAACCACCGCGATCGTCAGTGGTCGTGCTTCTGGTTTCGTTCGTGGCGCTGTTAACGATCTCCACGCGCGCACCTGGCACTGCCGCTTCCTTTGGGTCAGTAACGGTGCCTGTGAGGGAACCGTATAAGACTTGCGCTGTAGTCAAGACCGGCACTGCGGCGAGGGCAAATGCGCCTAAGAAAACTAGTAGCACGAAGCGCCGCAACAATGTGGAGTGGTGCCTTTTGAAGGTAAGCATTGGAGTATCTCCTTTAGATTGAAGGTTGGTGCGCGATGCCACGGGGCTTGTCCCGTGGTACTTCAGCTAACGGAACGTTAATTAGTTCGAGTCCACAACAAAATAGGCGAAAGGTTTTTAAGCGACCGAAGGAGCGCCGAAATGCTTCAGCAGCACCAGCGCGATCGTGCCACGCAAGCGTGGCTGAGTTATCGGATCACTCGGCACGATCTGGGTCTCCGCACGCGTGAAGGACTGCTGCTTGATCGTCTCCCTTATGATCGGTCCAACTTCACGCCAGGCGCGCGTCACTTCACCCACTATCACGATCATGTCCGGCGCCAGGCCGGTAATCAGCGGAGCCATTCCCATGCCGAGATACTTCGCCATCTGCTGCAAGGCTTCGACGGCCTTGGCGTCGCCCTGGTCCGCGAGACGCAGCAGGTGTTCAAAACTGATTGTCTTTTCGTTTTCGATCAGAGGCGGGCGCTTCGTCGGGCGCGTCGGTGCGATGGCTTTCGTGTAATGACGAATTGCCGCGGAGTTGGAAGCGTACATTTCCCAACAACCGCGATTGCCGCAGCTGCACTCGAGTCCGTCCTGAATCAGGGTCGCGTGACCAAACTCGCCGGCGGTACCGGTCGATCCCTGGACCAGCTGGTGATTGAGAATCAAGCCGCAGCCGATGCCTTCGGACACCGTCACGACAATCAAATTGCGCAAACCTTCGGCGCGCCGGCCGAAACAAATTTCCGAAAGTGCGCAGGAATTTGCAGCATTTTCGAGTTCCACCGGCAGTCGAGTGGCTTTCTCGAGCGGTGTTTTCAGGTCAAAATCTTTCCAGCCAAGGTTCGGGGCAAAAACGAGTTTCTTGCTCGCGAGATCGACGCGTCCGGGCAGGCTCACGCCGATGCCTTCACACGTCAATTCCGGACGGGCGCGCATGAGCGTTCGCACGCGCGGCACTAATTCGGCTACGAACTGCCTGGGATCGGAGGGAGTTGCTAATGAATCCTGCGCCAGAAAGTTAGCGTCTAGATCGGCCAGCGCAAGTGTGGTCGTGATCGGGCGAATGTTTATGCCGATGATGCCTACGCGCTCTTTGTTCAGGTGCAGGAGCTGTGGCCGGCGGCCGCGCGGCGTATGGCCATTTGCGCCTTCCGTAATCCAGCGGTCCCTGATTAGTTGTTCGGCGATTACTGAGACAGTACTGCGTTGCAGGCCGGAATGCCGCGCCAGGTCAGCTCGAGAGATCGGCTGGTGCGTCCGGATCAGGTTGAGCACGATGCGGCGATTGATGTCGCGCGCCGTCTCGCTCGTGGCCACCTGAAAATTAGACAGGTCGATTCTTCGCACGGCGGATGTGATTTAATTCGTGGCGCGAACTAATATCACGCAAGCCGAAAACAAGTCAATGAAAAAACATGAGCAACGGATAACGCGGATGAAATCCGGATTTTTATCCGCCGTTTATCTGTGGCGCAGGAACTGATCGAGAAACATATAGCGGGCACGTGTCGTGTCGGGCTGGGCGCGTGATTGCACGTCCAGGCGCATCACTTGAGCAACCGGCCATTCCGGCAATCCGGGACCGTTCGGATCGGCTTTCTTTATGAAGTTGGCAAAATAATCCTGCATCGTCGCAGACACGCGGTAATCGTCGTCGGTCCATGCGTAGACGTCATTCACCGCGAGATTGCCGAGTGCGTATTCGATCTCTGCCGAGTGTACGGCGCCGCGTGCGGGCGGTGGTCCACCGGCGCGCGCTGCGGGTCGTGGACGAGCATAGAGATAGCGATATACCCGAGCGCCGCTTGTCTTGCGGTGTAACTCAATCCAGTTCCAGGTGCTGTAGGCGATGAAGCGATCGCCGGCCAAGTCGGTCGCTGACTGAATGACCTCTTCACGCGTCGTTCCTGGATAATGTTTCAGCGCCTCATCAGTTCGTGCGCCATAAAGTTTTTCCAAAACTTTCCTGTAGTTTTCGGGCGTGGGCTCATCGCGGCCAAGCAGTGCCTGCCATCCCAGCTCCTCAGAATTCCAACCAGCCAACAGTGGTACAGGTGCTTGTTTCCCTGCCGCATAGATCGTCGACGGATCCGCCGGCAGAAAGTAACCATCGATCGTCAGCGAAAAGCGCCCGACACTCGCCCACCCGCCTTTGCTGGCTGGCTCGAGAATCTGCTCTGCGGTCATTGCGCGCAGCTCGAAAATCGACTGCGCTCCAAGGCTAGCCGCAAACTTTTTTCCTTGCTCTTCTGCTTTAGCAAGTGGAACGGCGGAGAGCGTGCCCGTGATGGCGCCACTTTCACCAATCGCGCCGGCAATTAATTTCTTCGACAGTGGCGAAGCCATCTGCGCACTCACCGATACCGAGCCGGCAGACTCGCCACCAATCGTGACCCGCTTTGGATCGCCACCAAAACTCGCGATGTTCTTCTGTACCCAACGCAACGCGGCGTTCTGATCCAGCAGACCGTAATTTCCGGACGCTTTGTGAGGAGACTCCGAGGTCAAGTCCGGATGGGCCATAAATCCGAACGCGCCAAGCCTGTAGTTGACTGTGACGACGACGATTCCCTTCGAAGCCATGCTCTCGCCGTCGTAGCGTGGCTCGGAGCTGTCACCGGAAACAAACCCGCCGCCGTAGAAGTAAACAAGCACGGGGAGTCGTTCGCGGTTTGATTTGGCCGGCGTCCAGACATTCAGATAGAGACAGTCTTCACTCATTCCGTTCGATCTAAAACGCATGTCGTCAAAGATCGGCGCCTGCATGCAGCGTGGGCCGAAGTCGACTGCTTGTCTGATGAATTTCCAGTTCTGCAACGGCTGTGGCTCGCGCCAGCGCCGATCACCCGTGGGCGGTTGAGCGAACGGAATACCGCGAAAGATGCGCACGCCGGAGCGCTGCACTCCACGCCCTTCAACAACTCCGTTTGCGGTTCGGACCCGGTCCGCGAATGCAGTTCCGCTGATGCACACTAGAATGGCGACAAGGAAGGTTAATCGTTTTAAAGTCATAGCAGACCCTGCTTCCGAAGAAATTCGCGAATTGCAGTATAGCTGCTCACCAT
>JAICQI010000843.1 GCA_025937955.1 Pyrinomonadaceae bacterium | reverse complement strand
GTCTGGTGCGAGCGGCTCGAGAATATCGCCGTCCGGCTCGGCTTCAGTCGTTTTCAGATCTGGTTAATCTCAAACGAAGGATTTTCTGAAGAGGCCAGGAGTGTCCTGGTCCGCCACAAAGCCTTTAGCTCGAGCCGGCAGCAACTAGGCCTGGTGGCGTCTCGCCTCGGAGAGACTGCTCCCAGTCCTGTAGTACCAGCCGGTCCACCGGATGAGTTTCTGATGGTAGTGCCGATGGGCGAGGATAATGAGCTGATTGCGGCAAACACCGCCGAGCAAATTGCCAAGCGGCTGACCTTCCGCCCGGAGGCCATCAACCAGATAAAAACGGCGATTGTAGAGGCTTGTATCAACGCTTCGGAGCACAGTTTCAGCCCTGATCGAAAAATTTATCAGCGTTTTCGCGTCGAAAGTGATAGATTAGTCATCACAATTTCGAGTCGCGGTATCGTGCCAGCTAATCTGAATGGCGCGAATAGCGGTCAAGAAGCGACAGAAGCGGCAGAAGAAAGACGCGGTTGGGGCCTTAAACTCATCCGAACTCTCATGGATGAGGTCGAATTTGAGCGGGTCGACGAGGGCACCAGTTTGCGCATGACCAAGTACTTGCGACCTCAAAAAAGTACTTAAAGCGCAAACTATTCACAACAGACTTACGGAAACAAAACTTAATTTCGGCTTTTAAGCTTTGTAGCAACATTCGAAGGAGGGAGCTTTCGAGTGGATACACCAAGTGGCAAGCTAGTACGCTCGCACTGTGTTGGCACCACTGCGGTTGTTTACGCTAGCGATTACCTTAATAAGCTGACCGGTGAAAAGATCGAGCGCGAGTGTCGCCGGCACCTCAACTGCGGTTGCCGTGCCCTCGTGATCGATTTTGGTGATACCAAGCTGGTCAATAGCATCGGTATCTCAATCCTCCTGGGAATCATTGACATCGCTGAGAAGAACGACGCCCGGATTATCTTTTCAGAAGTCAACTCCCAGACAAAGCAGTTGTTCGAAATGCTCGGACTCACCCGGCATGTTGCACTTGCGAAAGACGAGCGGGAAGCGCTCTTGAACATTTCGCGTTGCGAGACTACTCCCATAGTCCACTGACAATGGAGCTGTCGACCCAGAAACTCATTCACACATTTGGAGCGCTAGCCGATCTAGGGCAGGAAATTGCTGGAACCGGCGACTTCACCGAAATGGTGAGGACGTCGATGCATTTGCTGTTAGGAACGCTGGCGTTGCGGCGAGGCGCTGTCGCCGAATGCACTGGGCATGGTCCAATAGGACCATTGAAGTGTGTAGCTGTCTGGGGACTCGGCGATCAGATATTCAACGCTCTCGAGATCGAAGACGCGGACAAGCAGGCTTTTCTTTCCGGAGAAGCAACGGAATCACTTGTCAACAACACCACCAGCACGAATGGCTTTCTGAATCGACATCGCGACAAGCTCGCCGCCGAAGGAATCGAGCTGGTGTTTCCGATGGTCGTGCGCGGGGAAGTGACTGGCCTGATACTGCTCGGAGGCAAAGCCAGCGGCGAAGAGTTCTCCACCGACGACTTCGAGACGATTCGCGCGATGGTCCGGCACATCGGGGTCGGTATTCACACGCATCGCCTGCTGGAGCAAGTTGCGCAGCGCGCCGAGGAGAATCGCAGACTGTACGACGAGCTGCGCGCAATCTATCGCGACACAGTAAGGGCGTTCGCGGCGGCGATCGATATCAAAGACAAGTACACGCAGGGCCACTCGGAGCGCGTTGGCAGGTACAGCGAGATCATCGCGCGTGAGTTGGGTTGGAGTGAAGAAGAAGTCGAGGGGATCCAGATCGCGGGCTACCTGCACGACATCGGCAAGTTGATCGTGGACCGCGACATCATCAACGCGCCTTACAACATCGACGCAAAGCTCTCGAGCGACCTGAATCGACATCCTGCGGCGGGCTACGAAATCCTCGCTCCGATCAGTCATCCGTATGCAGACATACCGCTGACGGCGAAGTATCACCACGAGCGACTCGACGGGCGTGGTTATCCGGATGGGCTGACTGACGAGCAGATACCCCTCGGCGCCAAGATCGTTTCCCTCGCTGATTCATTTGACGCGATGACGACCGATCGTCCTTACCGGCGGCGCCGATCGTTCGAAGACGTCGTGCGCGACTTGCGAGAGAACAGTGGGAAACAGTTTGACGGGAAGGTTGTCGCGGCGTTCGCGAGAGCGATATTGAAAGAGGTCAAAGGTGAAACCAAAGACCGCCGCATCACAAAGCTACTCGGCAAAGGCTACCTCGAAGGCGAACACGTCGCCACATTACTCTCGGACCTGATCACCGATCTGGAATTTAGCCACAAAAAGGCACAAAAAGCACAAAATTGATTTTTGCTTGGGGCGACTCTTTTTGAAATTCTTTTGTGCCTTTTGTGCCTTTTTGTGGCTTTATTTCGGTTGGATTCTGAGAACGAAGTTGCAGATCGCGATCTTCTGATCCGGCGCGACTTCGGTTGGTTCTTCTCGAATTAATTCTTTGCCGTTCACTACCGTCGGGTTCCTGCCTTTTGCCACCAACCAGTAGCGTCCTTCGTTATCTCTCGATAGCACCGCATGAACACGACTGACTTCCGGATCGCCTTTGATCGGGAGATCCACTGAGATACTCCGCGAGCCGCGCCCGATCGTGATCTCGCTCTTTGAGATCGGCACTACCGCTTCACGCACCCCGCTGCGCCAGATCTCGACGGC
>JAICQI010000930.1 GCA_025937955.1 Pyrinomonadaceae bacterium | reverse complement strand
TGCGAGTGGCGACCGGCGCAAAGTTTATCTGCCGCCGGGTAGCTGGATCGATTATCAGAGCGGGCGTGTTTATGAGGGATCGAAGTGGCACGAGATTGCGTTAGGCCAGATTCCCGTCGTGCTGCTGGTGAAGAATCACTCGGTGCTGCCGCACATCAAAGTCGCGCAAAGCACGAAAGACATGGACTGGGACAACGTCGAGCTGCACGTCTTCAGCACCGACAACGCTCCAGTCAGCGGGCTCTTTACACGCCCCGGCAGCGACGTGCAAACACTGTCGCTCGTCCCCCGCGGTCGTGACTACGTCTTGCGCGAAGATCTTGAGCCGCAGATTACGCGGAATAAAATCCGGATTTCAGTCCGTGTAATCCGTGGTACTGATTAAGCATGAAGATCACGCGTAGAGAGTTTCTTTCAACAGCAGGGCTTGCGGCTGCGAGTATTCCCTTCGTCGGTTCGATAGATGGCTTTGCGAGTGACGATCAGCTGCTGTTGTGGTACGACGAGCCTGCGGGCGAGTGGACGGATGCGTTGCCCATTGGGAATGGACGACTGGGTGCAATGGTATTCGGCGATCCGGATTTTCAGCTACTCCAGTTGAACGAAGACACCCTCTACGCCGGTCGCCCTTACGATCCAAACAATCCGGATGCATTGCACGCGCTGCCCGAAGCCCGGCGATTAATCTTCGAAGGCCGCTATCGAGAAGCTCACGATCTGGTTGGCGCGAAGATGATGGCCCGCCCGATCAAACAGATGCCGTACCAACCGGTCGGAAATCTTAGGCTCACATTCACTCACCAAACTGCCCACAACTACCGGCGCGATCTGGATCTGAACACAGCCATTGCCAGCGTCTCTTACAAAGATGATCCAGTCACTTTCAAACGCGAGATGTTTGCGAGCCCGGTGGACCAGGTGATCGTAGTTAATCTCACTGCAGACTATCGGGGACAAGTGAGTTTCACCGCGACGTTTGAGACAGCTCACGAAGCAACCGTTTCAGTTGATGGCCCAAACACGCTCGCCTTGCATGGCGTAAATGGCGAGGCATTCGGGATCAAAGGCGGGTTGACGTTTGAAGCACGCGTGCTTGTGCTTGCGCGTGGCGGCAATACACTTGCACATCACGAGAAAATCATTGTCAGCAAAGCAGATTCAGTCCTGTTGCTGATCGCTGCTGCGACAAGCTATCGAAGCTACAAAGACACTAGCGGAAACCCTGCCGCTATCATCGACGATCACTTGCGACGCGCGCGCCGTAAGTCGTTTGAGCGTCTGCGCGCGGCGCACGTGCGCGAGCATCAGCGCCTTTTTCATCGCGTCAAACTGGATCTCGGCAGAACCGAGGCAGCGAATCTACCGACGGACGAACGACCTGCGCAGTTCCTAAAGGGTTTGGATCCTCACCTGGCGACGCTCTATTTCCAGTACGGCCGCTATCTGCTGATCTCTTCGTCGCGTCCTGGATCGCAGCCCGCCAATTTGCAGGGCATCTGGAACTACCAGATGACGCCGCCGTGGGAAAGCAAGTACACCATCAACATCAACACCGAGATGAACTATTGGCCGGCGGAGACTACGAACCTCTCCGAGTGTCACGAGCCGTTGCTGCGAATGGTGTCGGAGCTGGTCGAGAACGGCACGCGCACGGCACGAGTGCATTACGGCGCGCGCGGTTGGGTGTGTCATCACAACACTGATCTCTGGCGACAGACAGCTCCCATCGATGGTCCACTCTGGGGTATGTGGCCGACGGGCGGCGCCTGGCTTTGCACGCACCTTTGGCATCACTACGAATTCACCGGCGACAAAACGTTTCTCGCTCGCGCTTATCCCGTGATGAAGGGCGCCGCGGAGTTTTTTCTTGACACGCTTATTCCCGAACCGCGACACCAGTGGCTGGTGACCTGCCCCTCGATTTCGCCCGAGAACAAACACATTAGCGGCGTCGCGGTTTGTGCCGGACCAACGATGGACACTCAGATCATCCGCGATCTGTTTCACCAATGCAGGAAAACCGCAGAGATTCTGGGCATCGACAACGAGTTTAGCGCGCGGCTCGCCGCAGTGCAGAAACGTTTGTCGCCGATGCAGATCGGTGACGCC
>JAICQI010000539.1 GCA_025937955.1 Pyrinomonadaceae bacterium | reverse complement strand
GATAAAGCCGGAACGGCGGAGTGAGATTCCGGCGGTGACGCACGTCGATGGCTCAGGGCGGCTGCAAACAGTCTCGCGAGAGGTGAATGAGCGTTATTATCAATTGATTTCAGATTTCGCTGAACTGACGGGCGTGCCGGTAGTTCTGAATACTTCGTTCAACGAAAACGAGCCAATTGTTTGCACGCCGCAGCACGCGACCGAGTGTTTCAGAAAGACGAAGATGGACGTGCTGTATCTCGGGAATTTTGCGGTTCGGAGAGAATAGGGAGAGCGATAATGCGGATTCTTGTCACGGGTGGCGCGGGGTTCATTGGCTCGCATCTTTGTGAGCGGCTCGTCAGCGAGGGAAACGAAGTGCTTTGCCTCGATAACTTCTTCACCGGCAGGCGCGAGAACATTTTTCACCTGCTCGACAATCCGCGGTTTGAGTTGCTGCGCCATGACGTGACAGAGCCGATACTCCTCGAGGTGGACCAGATCTACAACCTCGCGTGCCCGGCGTCTCCGGTTCATTACCAGTACAACCCGGTGAAGACGGTCAAGACCAGCGTGATGGGAGCAATCAACATGCTCGGTCTCGCCAAACGCGTGCGCGCTCGCATCCTGCAAGCCTCGACTTCCGAGGTTTACGGTGACCCGCTGGTCCATCCTCAGACCGAAGACTACTGGGGCAACGTCAATCCCATCGGTCTGCGCTCGTGTTACGACGAAGGTAAACGTCTCGCGGAAACGTTGATGACCGACTATCACCGCCAGAACAAGGTCGACATCCGCATCGCGCGCATCTTCAACACGTATGGTCCAAGAATGTTGGAGAACGATGGTCGCGTAGTCTCAAACTTCATCGTGCAGGCATTGCGCGGTCAGCCGTTGACACTGTACGGCGAAGGTCAACAAACGCGCTCGTTCTGTTACGTCGACGATCTGCTTGAAGGTCTGATTCGCTTGATGAATACGGAGAACCAGCACGACCCGGTGAACCTCGGCAATCCCGGCGAGTTCACCATCCGTCAACTGGCGGAAGAAGTGATCAAGACATGCGAGTCGAAGTCGAGCTTCACTTATATGCCGTTGCCCGCGGACGATCCGCGCCAGCGCAAACCCGATATCACTCGAGCGCAAACCGTATTGGGCTGGAACCCGACGATACCCCTGCGCGAAGGTCTCAAAAAAACGGTCGAGGACTTCAAGACGCGAGTCAGTGTTTAGCCACAAAAAGGCACAAAATTCATTTTTGAGCTTTTTGCGCCTTTTTGTGGCAATCATTTGAAAATCCTGCTGCTGAATCAGTGCTTTTACCCTGATGTGGTCTCGACGGCACAATACCTCACCGATCTTGCCACTGAACTCACTGCACGCGGACATGATGTAACGGTTGTCACGAGCGATCGCGGTTATGACGATCCGGCAGTGCGCTTCCCGCGACGCGAACGTTGGAAGGGTATTGAGATCTTTCGCGTTCGTTCGGTCTCATTGGGCAAGAGCAGCAGGTGGCGTCGTGCTTTCAATTTCGGAAGCTTCCTGCTGGCGTGCTCGCTGCGTCTGCTCGTACTTGCCCGTTTCGATCTGGTCGTCGCGCTTACTTCACCACCGCTCATCTCGTTTCTCGCCGCGCTCTTCGTGAAACTCAAAGGCGGCCGTCTCTGTTTCTGGGTGATGGACCTCAATCCGGACGAGGCGATTGCGGCCGGCTGGCTCGATGAACGATCCGCCACGGCCGGTCTCCTTCAACGAATGCTGCGTTACAGCATCAAGGTTGCAGATAGGACGATTGTGCTGGATCGCTTCATGAAAGAACGGGTGAGGTCTAAGGGCATCGATCCATCACGGATCACGATCATTCCGCCGTGGTCGCACGACGATCAGGTCGGCTATTCGCAAACGGGAAGGGAAGCGTTTCGCGAACTACACGGTTTGTCTGACAAGTTTGTGGTGATGTATTCCGGTAACCACAGCCCTTGTCATCCGCTCGACACGCTGCTCGATGCCGCGCGTGCGGTCAAAACTCGAACGGAGATTGTGTTCTGCTTCGTCGGCGGTGGGAGCGAGCAGGTGAAAGTGCGTGAGTCCGGGTTGAGTAATGTGAAGTGTTTACCTTACCAGCCACTCAATGAACTTTCCGGTTCGTTGTCCGCCGCCGATTTACACGTAGTCGTCATGGGAGAAAAATTCGTCGGCATTGTTCACCCGTGTAAGGTCTACAACATTCTGACTGTTGGCGCGCCCGTTTTGTATATCGGTCCCGGACCGAGTCACGTCACCGACATCGCCTCGCAGCAAGGCAAGTTCTTTCTGACGCATCATGGCGATACGGAAAGTGTCGTCGCAGCAATTCTTGAAGCCACACGGTGCCATGAACGACAACCGTTAACGCCCTTCGCCAAACAAAATCTGTTGCCGCAACTGATCGAAGTCGGGGGAAATCAACTTTGAAAACCTACTTCGCACTCTTTTCAATCGCGACGATCGCATCGCTGATAACAACGCCACTTATTCGTCGCCTCTGCGAGTGATACAAGTTGCTCGACGTGCCGCGCGACGGCCGGCGCATTCATCGCAAGGCCGTGCCACGCCTCGGCGGCGTAGCGCTCTACATCTCCTGCCTGGCAGCACTCTCGCTACTGCCTTTCGTCGACAACCTGCTTACGCAAACGTTGAGTGGTTTCAAGCCTGAATTCCTGACGCTGTTCTGTCCTGCCACGCTCGTGCTGCTGCTCGGTGTTTACGACGACTTGCGCGGCACAAACGCAGTCGTGAAGTTTGTCGGACTCGGACTCATCGCCACGCTCTTCTACGTCATGGGCGGACGGATCGATGCGTTGTCGATCCCGCTTGTCGGTTCGGTGCAGTTGCCGGCGGTTGCATCGTTTGTCATCACTGTCGTGTGGCTCGTTGGAATCACCAATGCCTTCAACCTCATCGATGGCCTGGACGGACTGGCATCCGGCGCCGCGCTCTTTTCATCACTCGTGATTCTCGGCGTGTCGGTCTCGCAGGAACGAACGTTGATGATCGTGGTGTCGCTGGTGTTGTGCGGTGCGCTCGCGGGATTCCTTCGTTACAACTTCAACCCCGCCTCAATCTTCCTCGGCGATTCGGGCGCGCTGTTCACAGGTTTTCTGCTCGCCGCGTTGTCGGTGTTGGGAACTCAGAAAGCCACGACGGCGGTGGCAATCGTCGTGCCGATTCTCGCTTTTGGTTTTCCGGTCGTCGACACGGCGATGACGATGGGCCGGCGAATGATCAGCCGGAAGCCTGTGTTCCAGGGCGACAACGAGCACATACATCACATGCTGCTGGCGCGAGGCTGGTCGCAGCGGCGTGCGGCCCTCGTGCTTTACGGCGTTTGCGCGCTCTTCGGTTTGGTGGCGCTGATCTTTCCGGTGACCGGATCGAAGTTGACCGGTTTCATGTTGTTTGTGATTTCGGTGGCGGTGATCATCGCGGTGGGTCATCTGCGCTATCACGAAGTTGATGAGATACGCGCGGGCGTGAAGCGTAATGTTGTCGATCGTCGTTTGCGACTGGCGAATAACATCCGGGTGAGGCGCGCGGCGCTGGCGTTGTCGAAGGCGCCGGATCTTGACGAGATGTTTAAGACCACGAGTCACTTGCTCGAGTTTGGTGAGTTCAGCTTTGCGAGCGCGGAGGTGGGCCAACCGGGACGGCGCGTGGAATGGTCGTGGGCGAGGGACGCTGAGATCGAGTCTCCCTCACCTTCGGATTGGAGCATTCGGCTGCCGCTGGTTAAGGATGGAGTCGAGTGGGGCTGGCTGAGTCTCTACCGCAGTGTGGATAGTGAGCCGCTGTTGGTAGACACGAGTTACTTGAGCGATCTGTTCCGGTGTGAGTTTACGGAGGCTGCGGCGCGGATCCTAACGGCGCAGGATCGACCAGCGGTTCAGAGTTCAAGCCTTGCTTTTGTAGCCACAGATGGACGCAGATAAAAACGGAGCCGGTTTTTCATCCGTCTCATCCGTGGCTAAAAAGATCGTTTTGGCGCGCTACTTTGTCTTATCGTGATCTCCGCCATTCCGTATGGCACTGTTGAGCCGTGGTGGAAAGCGGCTTTTGTTTGTGCTGTTTTTGCAATCTGCATCGTGGCGCTTGTGAGTGGTTCGTTCAGAATTCAGGGTGGAGCGATCTTGTTGCCGATGGTGGCGCTCTCGGCGCTGGCGTTTATACAAACGCTTTCACTCGGTTCACTGGAAGTTGCCGGCTTTTTAGTTTGGAACACGATCAGCGCCGATCCTTATCAAACACGCTTCTTTGCAGTTCAGATGCTTGCGCTCACCGCCTGTCTCGCGCTTTTTTACCGCTACGCGCACGATGAGCGCCGAATACGTGTGTTGGTTTACACGATCCTTACCGTGGCTGTTGCCAGTGCTATCTTTGGCATACTGCGCCAAACGACACAACATCAGATCGGGTTTGTTCTTCCTTTGCTGAAACCAGCGCAAGGCTACGGTCAGTTCATCAACAAGAACCACTTTGCATATCTGATGGAGATGGCGTTTGGACTCGGACTAGGTCTCGCTCTCGCCCGCGGAGTTAAAAGAGAGCGTCTCCTGATCTATTTCGCATTGTTACTTCCGATCTGGACAGCACTGGTGCTCTCGAATTCACGAGGCGGGATTCTGGCGATGCTGGTTCAGATCGTCGTCGCGGCTTTGTTTTTAATGAATCGACAGTCTGTTGCGTT
>JAICQI010000848.1 GCA_025937955.1 Pyrinomonadaceae bacterium | reverse complement strand
CTCCCCAACAGCGGGGGTAAGCCCCTCTTCCTGACTTGTTCTTTTTCTGAGTTGTTCTTTTCTTGAGTTGTTCTAGTATCCTCAAGACATGTCATTGAAATCCGAACAGCTATTCGCTACTGCACAAAATCTGATCCCCGGCGGCGTTAATTCGCCTGTGCGCGCCTTTCGCGGCGTCGGTGGGACGCCGCGCTTCATACAGTCCGCGCGCGGCGCAACCATCACTGATGTTGACGGCAAGACCTACATTGACTATGTCGGTTCATGGGGCCCGATGATCCTGGGCCATGCTGACGAAGAAGTTGTCGCAGCTGTTCAGCAGGTTGCAGCGCGAGGCATGAGCTTCGGCGCGCCCAGCGAGCTCGAAGTCGAACTTGCTCAGGAAGTGATCGACGCTGTGCCGTCGATCGAGATGGTGCGGATGGTGAGTAGCGGTACGGAGGCGACGATGTCAGCCATCCGGCTCGCGCGTGGTGTCACGGGCCGAACTAAGTTAGTGAAGTTCGAAGGTTGTTATCACGGTCACGCGGACAGTCTGCTGGTCAAAGCCGGTTCCGGCGTAGCAACGCTCGGACTACCTGATAGCCCTGGCGTACCCGCCGCACTCGCGCAAAATACACTCACCCTTCCCTTCAACAATGCTGCCGCGCTCGAACAGGTTTTTGCTGAACACGCAGACATCGCGGCAGTGATCATCGAGCCCGTCGTCGGGAACATGGGCTGTGTGCCGCCGAAACCTGGATATCTCGAAGCAGTGCGCACGCTGACTCGAAATCACGGCGCGCTGCTGATCTTCGACGAAGTGATGACCGGATTTCGCATCGCGCGCGGCGGCGCTCAGGAACGCTACGGCATCACGCCTGACATCACGACGCTCGGGAAGATCATCGGCGGCGGCTTGCCTGTGGGCGCTTATGGCGGTAGTCGCGACATCATGAACAGCGTCGCGCCCGCAGGAGCGGTTTATCAGGCAGGAACGTTGTCGGGAAATCCACTCTCGATGACCGCTGGGCTGGTGACGTTACGGCGCTTGCGCGATGAATCTGTTTACGAGCAGCTGGAAAACTCGACTAAGAAACTATGCGGCGGACTTGCGGCCGCGGCGCAGGAAGCCGGCGTTACGACGGTAACGAACCGTGTAGGTTCGATGTGGACCAGTTTCTTTACGAGTGAGCCGGTGGTGGATTGGGACAGTGCAAACAAAAGCGACCGGCAGCGCTACGGCAAGTTTTTTCACGCGATGCTGAATGAAGGCGTTTATCTCGCGCCGTCGCAGTTTGAAGCGGCCTTTGTCAGCCTCGCTCACACAGACGAAATCATCGAGCAAACTATCGAGGCCGCTAGAAAAGCCTTGACGCGGATGGACGCCGACTAGACGGGTAAGTCAATCCGGAACTTCGAACCCTTCCCAGGCTCGCTATCGACGCTGATACGACCGCCGTGCTGTTCGACGATCTGCTTCACGATCGCCAACCCGAGTCCGGTGCCACGCTTCTTGGTTGAAAAGAACGGCTCAAAGATCCGATCGCGCGTGGCCTTGTCCATTCCTTTGCCGTGGTCCGCAATGGTGACGCGGGCATACCGCTTCATGGGCTGTCCGTTGCCATTAGCATCCGACCGGAGCAATTCAGTAGAGATCAACACCTCAGAGTTTTCGTGGCTGGCATCGACCGCGTTGGCAATCACGTTCACAAATACCTGACGCAACTGGTACGAATCCCAGTGGCCCACAATCGTGTTGCCCGCAAAGCGTTTTTCCACGGTCGTGTTCTTTTCGAGGATCTTGTCCGAGACGAGATCGATGCTTCGTTCAAGCGAGTCGTGCAGATCGACCGAGGAGCGTTCCAATTCCTTTTGACGTGAAAACTGAGTCACGTCGACGACGAGCTTGTTGAGGTGTTTGATGCCGCGTTCGACGAGCTCGATCGTGTTCAACGCTTCTGCATCTGAAACGCTGTCGCGCAGCATCGACACGCCAAGACGAATGCTGCCGAGTGGATTGCGAATCTCATGTGCAACCTGTGTGGTGGCCTGTCCGACTGCGGCGAGTGATTCACTACGACGCAGCGTACGCTCAGATTCGGCAGCTTCGGTGGCGTCGACGAGTGTCACGATCTGGCCCCGCTCGTCGTTGATTGCCAGTGGCGACGAGTAGACGTCGAACGCTTTGTCTTCTTCGTCCACCTGCGCGATCGAGCGACCGTGATACGTTGCTTTCGTGACGCGAATAGCGGTTACTGTTTCTAACATCTTCATCGCGTCATCGTGTCCGAGTTTTTCGAGTACTGAGGCGCCGATACTGGCGTTGGGAAAGATTCGGAAGAAAGCGGCGTTGGCGCTGCGAATGCGATCATCATTGTCGATCGCAGCAACGGCGCTAACCATTCCTTCGAGCAGTTGAGTCGTGAAGGTACGTTCGCGGCGAGTTTCCAGAACGCTGCGACGCATCTCGCTGAAGTGTCGTTGAACTTGCCAGATAGTTCCAGCTGCTACTAAAGCACCCGTCAGAACCGCCAATATGATCCATTTCAGAATGGTTTTGTTAGCCTCCGTCTGAACTGCCAGCATGTCCTGGGCAATATAGTTATACCTGTCTTCTGCAGCCGGGATTAGTTTTTTAAAGTGACTCTCAACTGCTATGTATCTATCGAACCCGTTCAGGCTGTACTCTCTCTTGTCTTCAGTT
>JAICQI010000569.1 GCA_025937955.1 Pyrinomonadaceae bacterium | reverse complement strand
CAGATCGACTTCACTCGGTGACCAGCCAGTCTTCTTGAACAGCTTACGCACAGCCTCGACCGGCGCCATCATCACCATCCGCGGCTCAACACCCGACGTCGCTTGCGCAACAATCCGCGCCATCGGCTCAACACCCAGTTCGCGCGCGCGACGCAGTGACGTCACCACCAACGCCGACGCCCCATCGTTAACACCAGGCGCGTTGCCCGCCGTCACCGTTCCACCTTCACTCTTGAAAGCCGGCTTGAGCTTGCCGAGCACTTCCGCCGTCGTGTCTTCACGCACCGTCTCATCAGTATCAAACATCAGCGCCGGTCCCTTTTTCTGTTTAATCTCAACCGGCACGATCTCGTCCTTAAACTTCCCTTCCCTGATCGCGGCAGCAGCTTTTCGATGCGAGTTGACCGCAAACTCATCCTGCTGACTGCGACTAATGGAATACTCCTCCGCTACCACCTCACCCGTGCAGCCCATGTGATAGTTCTCAAACGCACACCATAACCCATCATTGATCATCGAATCGACGAGCTCACCATTTCCGAGTCGATAACCCTCGCGCGCTTTCGGTATCAAATACGGCGCGTTGCTCATCGATTCCATCCCGCCCGCAACTACGATCTCTGCGTCGCCGAGTTGAACAGCCTGCGCAGCCAACATCACCGCCTTCAAACCCGATCCACACACTTTGTTAATAGTCACCGCCGAAACAGTCGACGGCAAACCGCCATTCAACGCCGCCTGGCGCGCGGGATTCTGGCCCAATCCCGCCTGAATTACACATCCCATGATCACTTCATCAACATCTTCAGGCTTAACGCCCGCGCGCTTCACACTCTCGCGCACAACGATCGCGCCGAGCTCAGTCGCTGAGAATCCTTTCAAAGATCCGAGGAACTTTCCTACTGGCGTGCGCGCGGCGCTGATGATTACTGCTTCGTTCAATTCCGGCATTTCAAACTCCCTATGTTAGACTTGGCCCGATATTAGACTTTATTTCGCTATTCATAAAGCATGCAGGCACTCATTCTTGCGGGTGGCAAAGGCACGCGCCTTCGCCCTTTAACAGTTTACACGCCCAAACCGATTGTTCCGATCTGTAACCGACCGTTTCTCCTTTATCAAATCGACACGCTCAAACGCGCCGGCATCACCGACATCACCTTATCGCTTTCGTATCAACCAAATAAGATCGAACATCTGTTGGGCGATGGCTCTGATCACGGTGTGAAATTGAAGTACACCGTCGAGCCACAGCCGATGGGCACAGCGGGCGCTTACAAGTTTGCGGAAGATCTTATTCGCGAACCGACAGTTGTTTTCAACGGCGACATTCTGACCGATCTTGATCTCAAAGCCGTCATTCGCGAACACAACGAACGCAAAGCCACAGCAACGATCGTACTGGCGCCGGTTGAGAATCCACAAAGTTACGGGTTGGTCGAGACGGAAAAAGACGGGCGCATTCGCCGCTTTCTCGAAAAGCCAAAGGCTGACGAGATCACGTGCAACACGATCAATGCGGGCACGTACATTCTCGAACCCAACGTGCTGGATTATTTACCTGCGGGCGAGAACTATTCTTTTGAGTACGGCTTGTTTCCCGATCTCCTGAAACGTGGCGAGGCCTTCTACGCGCATATTCCGGCGCGCACGTATTGGATCGATATCGGAACGCCGGAAAGGTATCTACAGGTACACAGCGATCTGCTGAACAATCGTGTCAGCCGGTTTCATATCAAGGAGCGTCGCGGGCAGTTTGATTCAGCGACAGTCGCGGAGATTGATGAAATATCGATGATCGGCGACGACTGCCAGATAAAACCCGGCGCGCAGATCATCAATTCGGTGTTGGGCCAGGGCTGTTTCATCGAGGAACGCGCGCGCGTGGAAAACAGCGTCATCTGGCCGCACACGCGCATCGGGACGACGGCACAGTTGAACGGCGCGATCGTTGGTCGTGGCTGTCACATCGGTCGTTCGGCGGTAGTTGGACCAGGAACGGTGCTCGGCGACAAGACGTCATTAACCGACTACACGTTCACCTGAGTTAGGGAGGCAGAATCGTGAATTGGGAAGTTTTTCGAGCGTACGACATTCGTGGTATCTATCCCACCGACATTGACGAAGAGGCGTATTACAGAATCGCCAAAGCTTACGTCTATCTATTCAAGCCAAAGACGATGGTTGTGGGCATGGATGCGCGTTCGTCGTCGCCTCCCTTAAAGGCGAGTCTGATCAAAGGCTTCCTCGACGCGGGAGTTGACATTGTGGACATCGGAGAGATCACCACCGACATGCTTTATTACGCAGTTGGAGCCTCTTCTGATTACTCGGGCGGCGTCGTTGTCTCCGCCTCGCACAATCCAAAAGAATACAACGGCATGAAGATGGTGCGAGAGAAAGCCACCGCGATCTCTTCCGACACCGGTTTGTTTGACATTCGCGACGTTTTGAAAGCCGGCAAAGATGCCGAAGTCACTTCTGACAAAAAAGGCACGTGCACCGAACGCGACGTACTCGACGACTATCTCGCGCACGTTCTGAAATCCATCGATCGCAGTCGCATCAAACAGTTCACTTTTGTCGGGAACGCCAACTTTGGATACGTCTGTAGACCGGCAAGGAAACTCGCTGAAACACTCGGTTTGAATCTCATCCCTTTGAACTTTGAGCCCGACGGATCATTTCCAAAAGGTCCGCCCGATCCGATGTTGCCGGGCAATCGCACCGAGACCGAAGCGCTCATTCGAGAAAAGGGCGCTCCGTTTGGCGTCGCCTGGGATGCCGATGCCGACCGCGCGATGTTCTTCGACGAAAAAGGAGAATTCATTTCCGGCGCCTACATCACGGCGCTGCTGGCAGACATTCTGTTGACGAAGTACGGCAGCGATAACACCATCATCTTCGATCCGCGCGTCACCTGGCCCACGCTCGACACCGTGCAGCGAAAAGGCGGAAGGCCGATCATCTCAAAGGGTGGTCACGCGTTTATGAAAGATCGGATGCGGCGCGAGAACGGTCTGTTCGCCGGCGAGCTGAGCGGCCATTACTATTTCCGCGAAAACTTTTATGCCGACAACGGCGTGATTCCCTTCCTGCTGGTGCTCGAACATCTCTCGACGCACGACAAACCGTTTTCGGAAATCATGGCCCAGTACCAGGCTGGTCATTACATGTCGGGAGAGTTGAATTACAAGGTCAAGGACGTCAAAGCAGTGATCGAGAAGGTGAACGAAACGTTTCACGGCAAGGGTACGGAAGACTTCACTGATGGCTACTCGCTCGAAACACCCGAGTGGCGCTTCAACATTCGCGGCTCAAACACCGAACCGCTCTTACGCCTGAACATCGAAACTCGCAAACCGGAGTTAGTGGATCAGACACGGAAAGAGATCGAAGCAATAATCAATGCCTGAGCTGCCAGAAGTAGAACACGTCGTCAGAGCATTGTCTGCGGTCGTGACGGGGCGGCGCATCCTCGCCGCGCAACTAAACCTCAAAAGAATCGCCCCCGGCATCTCGCGGCCCGCGTTCGATCGCCAGCTTCGCAACACCGTCATCACCGGTGTCGGCAGACGCGGCAAATTCATCCTCTTCAAACTCGAATCGGGTCACGTGCTGACGACGCACCTTCGCATGACCGGCAAGTTCGTTTCACTCACTACCGATCAGTCATTGCCACCTTACGCACACGTCGTGTTCTATCTCGACGACGACCGGCGTCTCGTGTTTTGCGACATGCGCCAGTTTGGCCGCATGAATATCTTCAAAGATCCGCTACGCCTGCCTAAGGAGCTTAAGACACTCGCGCCCGAGCCTTTGACTGATGACTTTACCGAAGACTACTTTCTCGAGACTCTGTCGCGTTCGCGTCGCCCTTTGAAACACCTGCTCCTGGACCAGACTCGCGTCCTCGGCCTCGGTAACATCTACGCCGTCGAAGCACTGTTTCTCGCGGGCGTTAATCCGATGAAGCCGGCTAACAAGTTGTCGAAGCCACGTGCGCGCAAGCTGTACCAGGCGATTCGCGACGTTTTGCAGGAAGCAATCGACGCCGGATCGACCTTGCGAATCGATCTCGCGGACGGCAACGGAAGTTACTTCGAAACACCGGAACGGTTCTGGCGGGTTTACGAGCGTGAAGGTGAGCCCTGTGACAGGTGCGGCACGCGGATCAAGCGCGTGGTCCAGGGCGGCAGGTCAACGTATTTTTGTCCGCAGTGTCAAAAGCGATAGAACGGGCGGCCACGGAGTGCCGCCCCTACAGTTGCACCCGGGAATTTATTGATTGTCACGGGAATTGATTGCCACGGGAATTGATTGCCACGGGAATTGATTGCCACCGGAATTGATTGCCACCGGAATTGATTGCCACCGGAATTGATTGCCACCGGAATTGATTGACACCGGAATTGATTGCTACGGGAATTGATTGCCACCGGAATTGATTGCCACCGGAATTGTTTGCT
>JAICQI010000173.1 GCA_025937955.1 Pyrinomonadaceae bacterium | reverse complement strand
CCAAGATCGACATGAGCTCTCCAAACCTTAATTTCCGTGACCCGGTTATGTACCGCATCCTGCACATGGACCATCATCGTACGGGAAGTGAGTGGTGCATCTACCCGATGTACGATTACGCGCACGGGCAGTCGGATTCTATCGAGCGCGTAACGCACTCCCTGTGTACGTTAGAGTTTGATAATAATCGTCCTTTATACAACTGGTTCATCGAACAGCTTGGTATATTCCCTTCACGGCAATACGAGTTTGACCGGCTGGCCCTGACCCACACGCTGCTTAGCAAACGCAAGCTACTGAAGTTGGTTGACGAAGGACATGTCGACGGTTGGGATGATCCACGTATGCCAACGCTCTCCGGCATGCGCCGGCGCGGTTACACTCCGGCAGCCATCCGCAACTTCTGCGCGAGTGTTGGCGTCTCGAAGACGAATGGCATTACTCAGTTACAGCAGCTCGAATACTTTTTGCGCCAGGACTTGAATCGAATTGTTCCGCGAGTGATGTGTGTGCAGAAACCGTTACGCGTGGTGATCGAGAATTATCCCGACGACCTGGTGGAAGAGATGGATGCTATCAATAACCCTGAAGACGCTTCAGCAGGAACAAGAAAGATTCCTTTTTCGAAGACGCTGTTTATCGAAGAAGATGATTTTCGTGAAGATCCACCGAAGCAGTTTTACCGGCTTGCCCCTGGTCGCGAGGTGCGTCTCCGATATGCTTACTTAGTCACGTGCAAAGAGGTGATCAAAGATAGCAGCGGGAACGTCGTAGAGCTCCGTTGCACTTACGATCCGGCTACACGCGGCGGTAACACGCCTGACGGTCGAAAGGTAAAGTCCACCATTCACTGGGTCTCAGCGGCTCATGCGTTATCCGCGGAAGTTCGCCTCTACGACAATCTTTTTGTTAAAGAGGATCCTAACGACGTTGCAGAGGGACAGGACTTTACCGAGAACCTGAATCCTGATTCGTTACAGGTGATGTCCGACTGCAAAGTAGAACCGAGTGTACGAGACGCGGAACCTGGAACTAAATATCAGTTTGAGCGCCTTGGTTATTACTGCGTCGATCGGGATTCCGGAGATAAGTTGGTGTTCAATCGGACCATTGGCCTTCGCGACACCTGGGCCAAGATCGAAAAACGCGCAACTAGCAGTGCCTGAGACAAATTTCGACCAGGGCGCACTGCTGCACGCCCTGGTCGATGGCGCTCTTTATTGCTTCTGGAGATGCTAATTGCGCAAATCGGAGCGCGCGCTTACTTTCAATGCAATAGCCTGGTCGATCAGAGCCTGCCTTGCTGAACGACTGTTGGTCGTCATCGCCTGCCGATCAAGGTCTATCGCTTGACGCAGCTTCACTTGAGCTTCCGGATGCAAGCCCCCGCCGTGTAAGACAAAAAGCGCATCTTCGAGCTCAGAGACCGACAGCTTGAGCAAGTCTACCGAGTCGTTGAGGGCCTTCGCGCCCCTGGCTCGTTGTTCGATCTCTATGGCATGCCGGATGTTCTCGAGCGCGTTGATGACCCGGAGGAACGCGGCGACTGCCGCAACCTCAGTGGCTTCGAGCCGGATTCCTCCAATTTGCGCGCCGAAGCCCGGGGCGTTGTTAAACTGGCTGCTGTTGTAAAAGTTTACAGACTCTTCGATCGTTAAGATCGAGCTGTTATGGAAGAACGGCCCCGTATCGGCTGCCTCGACCAGGACCGGCGTGTTGAATGTGCCGTCCCCGAGGCCGAAAACACCCGCGGGGGGAGTGCCTGACCCAAAGCCTCCGTCAGCCGGATTCTTCTGAGCAGGGACTACCAGGTCGGCTGGCTGAGACGGGAGCTGTTCGACGTTGGTGTTGAAATTAGCGTTCTGGTCGGGGAAGAAAAAGTCGCTTCCGCCAGCGTTGAAATGGCAGAAAAAGCACTTGCCTGCCCCGTTGGCTGTTCCGGGTGGGATGCCGCGACCACCAGGGAAGCCCGCTCCCCCGTTATTGAAGATCCGCTGACCTTCCCTTGCTATTTCTCCTTTCAGGCTTAAAGCCCCCGATCCGGCCAGAACAAGATCAGCCCTGCGTCCGGTGGATCTCATGAACGCATTCATAGCATCCAGCTCGGCGTTGGTCGGCAGGCGGAAGTCAATGTTGTTTCGCCGGAGCAAGGTCTTCGTGAAATGTTGGATCACCGCCCCGATGGGGAAATCCCTGAGGGTCCCCTGGGCCAGATGTGGAACTCCATTACCAAGCGTGAAGTTACCGGACGGGGCGCCGTCTCCGCTCCATCCTGTCCTCTCGTTCGGTGGTATAGTCGTTCCATCCGGGGCCGGCGACAGAGTATTTTGGAGCAGGGCGAGTGTGTGAGGAACGCCGCGCATAACAAACCTGTTCTGAAGGTCGCCGAACCCGTCGAGGTTCTCCAGTATCAACGCAAACTTCCGCATTAGCACCGGATTCTCAAAGCATGGCGTTCCTCCGGGACACGCACTCGCTGAAAGGCTCGGGTTGAATTCAGCAACAAAGAGTGCATCGTTCGCCGGCAGCGTCGCGATGAACTCAGGACTTATGGTGAGATTCTCGTCCTCACGGTGGCAGGTACCGCATGTCCTGCCGTTTCCATTGAACTGTTCAAGGAAAAAGAGCGTTCTTCCCTGGTTTATCAGGATGTCAGTGGGAGTCAGTGAGCCACCCTCACCGCTGCCCCCACCATCCGGGATCACGCCTACTGCCGCCTGTGCAGTCGGGCTCACGATCTCTACCAGGCTATTCCACAAACTTTCCTTAGTGCTTTCCCTGGTGGGCTTTGCCGGAGTAGGATTGGGCAAGTCCATATCGGCGAGTTTTCCAAACTGCCCACGCTGGCCGCTCCGATAGAGACGGTGAAAGAGCGTCGTCGTTCCCACCAAAACACATTCTTCCGCCGGATTCTTCCCCGCGCGTGTTACGACATAAAGATCGGGGTCGAAGTCTACGAATGCTTTGCTGCCAAGATTGGCCTCGAGCTTTGCAAGCTTCTTCTGGTGCTTCAAAGTGCCAACGCGAACCATCGCATCCCCCGCGTCTGGCGTAACGCTGCTTCCCGGACCGTTGTCGATCAGCCATACATCCCAATTCTCTTTCCTGGAAAGCCCTTCGGCTTCAACTGTGACGATCCCGTCTATGAGATTCAGCTTAATCTGCCCAGCGGCATTCGTCTTTTCACTCGAGAGACCTTTGAGGTAGCCCATCGGCATGACCACGTTCCGGTCTCCGCCATTCTCGACATACTTTGCCTCCCACTCTTTGTAGTCAGCCAGAAGATAATCAGCATCGGTGGGCCCGGTGCGTACAGGTTGAGACTCTGAATCTGCTGACGATCCAACGCTCGATAGAACCATGGGCACTATAAGCGCCATCAGAAAAGCGATCAGAGCTAGCTTAATTCTTGTCTTCATAGCTCCTCCTCATGTAGCTATAGGTAATTGTGAGTTGTGCGTCACCGCTCACGGGTAAAGTCCGCTAGTTGTGGTGATGCAAGATGGTTCGACTGGAATGCGGACTCATATGGTCCACATTTGGAACCAAGCTAACACGAATGAGAGAAGTCGAATGAAGACGATTCTCTCGCAGTTCTGGGGCTGTGAGTGTCCAAGCTCACACTTGGAAAAAGCTCAAGTGCCGGGAACCTGAGAGCAATGCGAGGTTGAGTTTAAATTTAGGCGTGTGATGTATCACCGAAGGGAAAACACTGTCAAGAATTTTCTATGGCCTAATCTTGTCGTCTATCGCGCTCCTTTATCTTTTAACAGTTGAACGATCTCGGTCCGTTGCTGGTCCTTTGCCACTTCCAGTGCGGTCTTTCCTGTGCTGTCGACAGCACTTAAGTCCGCTCCTTTCTCCAAAAGAACACTGACAACTTCCTTATGACCTTCCTGCGCTGCCTTCAGTAAGGCCGTATTACCGAGCTTATCTTGCCGGTTTATGTCCGCTCCTCGCTCCAACAATGTTCTGACGGTCTGGATGTGCCCTCCTTGTGCTGCTCGTATCAGCGCAGTGTCACCTTCGTTGGACCAGGCGTTAACGTCTGCCCCTTTTTCCAGTAATATCAGCATGCTTTCGTTGTGGCCCTTGACTGCTGCCCTCATCATGGCCGTCCAGCCGTTCTCGTCTTTTGTATCCACACTGGCTCCTTTTTGGAGCAACGCTCTCAGAATCTCGGCGTGGTTTTCCCAGGAAGCAAACATCGATGCCGTCATACCTCTATCGTCTTTGACTTCGAGATCAGCGCCACTGGCCAGCAGCAGATGGACGATTTCCGCATGCCCCTTCCAGACAGCATTCATTAAAGCCGTCCCGTTATACTTATTCTTCGCGTTCACATCAGCGCCTTTGTCGAGCAGGACTTTGACAGTTTCGACTTGATTGGCCAGCACCGCGGCTTCCAGCGCCGACTGGCCCGCATTGTTTTTCGTGTCAGGGTTCATGCCGGCATCGATGAATAAGGCTACGGCTTTGGCATTACCCTCTCTTGCCTTCTCGATGAAATTCTTATCGGTATAGACAATGTTCATCTGAGCAAGCTCGGTGCGGGCGGCGTCCTGACTCTTGCCGCAGCCGGCCAGCGTAACCAGAAGCGCGAGCGCGGTGAATGTACTCTGTATGCGTCTCATAGTTTTCCTATAGTTTACTCTGGAATGACGGCGTTTTTGGGTGTTTTTAACATATGGCTCCCAGAAATGAGCACTGCCGGGTTTGTCCCGGGTTGAATAATTGCGAGAGATCGCCGTAGTGTGTGACGCCGTACGGTCCAGGCGGTAATCCTCAGAATCGTTTTAAGCATATCGAAGATAGAGATTATGACAATACCTGTTTACTCCTCTATTCCGCTTCCTCTGCGAATTAGTCTGGTGATGATGTTGCTGCTATTAGCGACCAGTGTTGATGTTGCTGCACAGCAGCCGTCGATTTCTGTTCGCGAAGCCCAGGTCGTCGAGGGAAACTCCGGTACGACGCAGGCGACGTTTGTCGTCGCACTTTCGGGCGCGGCCTCGCAGTCAGTTTCGTTTTCCTTTGCCACGGCAAACGGCACTGCGACAGCTGGTTCCGACTACACTGCCACTTCCGGCGGTCCAGTAACTTTCGCGCCAGGAGAAGTTGAGAAACCCGTTGTGGTCCTCGTCAATGGCGATACTGTCGATGAGGTGCAGGAGACGTTCTTTCTTGATATCTCGAATGTCCAGAATGCAACTGTGGGCTCGAGCCGAGGAAATGGATTCATCGTTGATGATGACGGACCGACTATCAGTATCAATGACGTCAGCATTCTGGAGGGCAATTCCGGTACGAAAGCGGCCACCTTTACGTTGACTCTCTCTGGTCCGAGTGTTGAGCCAATCGCAATCACAGCAACTACAGCACCGGGAACAGCAACTGCCTCGAGCGATTACAACTCCATTGATAACTTAGTGGTTACCTTTCAGCCTGGGACAGTTACTCGCACCTTTGATGTGGGGATCATCGGCGACACCAACCTCGAGTCGAATGAATCGTTCTTTGTAAATCTCAGCTTTCCCTTCGGTACGACCATCGCGGATGGCCAGGGCGTAGGCACGATTCTCGACGACGATATTCTGCTGATGCTGGAGGAATCGGGCCCTGTTGCAGGGCAGGCGGCAGCTTTCGAATCGATGTTACTCACAAGAGATGCCTTCCGAGTTGAGACTATCAACAACTGGTTTACCCTCCCGGCAGGTCAGAACACGATTGTCATGATCTTCGCTCAGAACCTGAGATTGAATCAGGGTGAGACTGCCGCTGATGTGATCGTGAATCTCGTCGACGCTAATAACCAAAGCTTTGACGTGCCTGCCGCGGACGTACGCGCAGTACCTAACGTTGATTTAACCCAAGTCGTGTTTAGACTACCCGACGCTCTGGCCTCAGGCACTTGCAAGGTAACCATCAAGGTACACGGGCAAACGAGCAATATGGGAACGATTCGAATCACACCATAGAAAGGTGAGCCATGGATTACACGGATTTCATTCACAAATTAAATCCGTGAATGAAATCCGTGTAAATCTGTGGCTAGTAATTGATGTCTCCCACCATGGTGAACGTGTAGGCACCGGTGATGAAGTTCTGCTCGACTACGATTGCAGCTTTCCCACTTGCTCCCTCGAAACGGCCGGTTCCGCTTTGGAACACCATGTATCCGGTCGCGATTCCAGTTCGAAGGTCCATCGAACCATCCTCGATAATTGTCGGAAGTCGATCGCCGTTCGCAGCTACATACGTAACTTCGCCAGCCGGATGCGAGATGTTCGGATCGTTAGGGTCAGGCAGGAATTGAATCGTGCCGGTACCGCTGAACAATCCCAGGTGAGTCGCGTTACCTGATACCACGACGGTCGCGCCGACGACATGGCCGTTGCTGTCTGTAACGAAGGTTGCGAGCCCATTTCCATTGGCGGCATATGGACGTACAGTAGCGTTAACCGGAATAATTCCCAGCATCAGGGCAAAAACGAGAATCAAAGTTTTAATGGTGACAAATCGTTTCATGATGATCTCCTTCATATCGAATTAAAATTTGGGCTCATCCCGGCGTAACAACCACCGCGACCCCATTCGTTATGAAGTGGTCAATAATCAAAGAACATCACATCCGATTTTGAATTATTTTTCCGTCGAAAATGGCACGAATGAGGTCCATTATGGAAACAATAATCAAAGACATTCGTTACGGAATTCGCGGCCTGATTAAACGACCGGGATTTACAACGGTTGCCGTGCTCACTCTGGCGCTCGGCATTGGTGCAAACAGCGCCATCTTCAGCGTCTTGAACGCGGTGTTACTTCGTCCGTTGCCCTATGCAGACGCCGATCGCATCGTGCGCATCGAAGAGACTGAGGGGAAAGGCGGGATGGGAGTATCACCTCCGAACCTGCTGGATTTTCAACAACAGAACCAGACCTTCGAAAGCATTGCCGGCTACGCGCGCGGCAGTTTTATTTTGACGGGCGCCGGCGAACCCCTTCGCGTACAGAGCTGCGAAATCTCTGCTGATCTCTTCTCGGTCCTCGGCGTCAAACCCTTAATCGGCAGAAGTTTTTTGGCGGCAGACGAAAGGCCCGGACAGGATCGCGTCGCGCTAATCAGTCATGGATTGTGGCAGAGCCGTTTTGGCGGGAACCACGCATTACTTAATCAGCAAATTACTCTGGACGGCCTGAGCTACACGGTCGCCGGTGTGATGCCAAATGGTTTCGAGTTTCCGATTCAATCCGAGCGAGTCGAGATTTGGACTCCACTCGAGCAACCAGAAGATCTGGCCCAACTGAGAGGCGCTCACTATCTCGACGTCGTAGGGCGAATCAAGACAGGCGTTTCGCTGGCCCAGGCACGCGCCGATCTGGATGCTATCGCCTCGCGCATCGCGCAGCAGTATCCGAAAGAAGTCAGCGGCAAAACTACAGTTGTGCCGTTGAAACAGGATCTTGTGGGCCAGTCTCAACCTTACCTGTTGATGCTCGCCGGTGCGGCCCTGCTTGTTTTGCTAATTGCGGTCGCTAATGTCGCCAGCTTGACGCTCGCCCGCGCCGCCGAGCGTCAGAAAGAGATTGCGTTGCGAACGGCCCTCGGCGCCAGCAAATCGCGTATTGTTCGTCAATTGCTTACGGAGAGTCTGATTCTGAGTTTCGTGGGCGGACTTGCGGGAGTGACGCTGGCGGGTTGGTCCACCGGTCTTCTCGCCGCGATCGCCCCCGGAGATCTGCCGCGGTTTCAATCGATCTATGTCGACGGCCGCGTGCTGCTGTTTGCGCTCGGATTATCAGTAATCAGTGGAATTCTTCTGGGATTGATACCCGCCTGGCGCTCTGCCAATGCGGATCTTCAGGTGCGTCTTAAAGAAGGGGAGACGAGAAGCGCATCGGCGCCCCGTCAGGCTTTGCGCAAGGCGCTTGTCGTCAGCGAAGTGACTTTGGCGCTGGTGTTGTTGTGTGGCGCGGGTCTTTTGATTAGAACGCTTTGGAAATTGAATTCAGTAAACCCCGGGTTCGATCCTGACAATGTGCTGGTTGGTGAACTCGTGCTGCCAACAACAAAGTATCGCGATGCCGGCCGGCAAACGATCTTCTTCCAGCAACTGATCGAGCGTATCAAGGCGTCGCCTGGGATCGAGTCAGTCGGTGGCACGAGCAGTCTGCCACTGAGTGGAACAAACATGGTTTTCTTTGCGTCAGTCGAAGGCCGTGCGAATAGCACGCTGCCTGCCAGTTTTCGCTCCGTCAGTCCCGACTACTTTCGCACGATGCGCATCCCGTTGCTCAAGGGCCGCTGGTTTGAAGACCGCGATACAGCGCAGAGTCAACCTGTTGTCGTCATCAATGAAACGATGGCCCGCCAGATCTCACCTAATTACGAAGAGGCGCTGGGAAAGCGCATCAAGCATGGATTCAAGAATCAGGTTGCGGAAGTAGTGGGCGTGATTGGCGACGTTAAGTACGCTGGTCTCGATCAACAAACCAGGCCGGAAATGTATGCGCCATTCGCGCAGCGAGCGTGGCCTTTTATGCGGATTGTTGCGAGGTCTAATTCTGATCCGTCCCTCGTGGCTGCTGCGATCCGTGAAGCTGTCAGGGCCATCGACCCAGATCAACCCGTAGACAAGATGATGACGATGTCGTCCGTGGTGAGCGCATCGTTCGTCGGCCGCAGTTTCTATATGCAATTGTTAGGAACGTTTGCGGCGCTGGCATTCATTCTGGCGTCGGTTGGGATTTACGGCGTTGTGTCTTATTCAGTTGCTCAGCGGACACGCGAAATCGGAATTCGTGTTGCGCTCGGCGCGCGCAGGAGCGATGTGCTCGGGCTGGTGTTGAAAGAGGCATTGCGTTTGACGGCGCTCGGAGTGGGGTTGGGTTTGATTGGTGCATTTGCCGCAACGCGAGTTTTGCGAAGCTTGCTCTTCGAAGTGAAGCCCACCGATCCGGCGACATTCATTTGTCTTTCGCTGCTATTGACGTTAGTTGCATTACTAGCCAGCTACATTCCTGCGCGTCGAGCAACGAAAGTCGATCCCCTGGTGGCGCTGCGGTACGAATAAGCACGGATTTGCAAGCAGCAGATACAGACGTGCAATGCGCGAACGTCCATGAACAATTTTACGCGCAGCCGGAACGACTCCACCGCCATCACTCATGAGAGTTGCATCCTTTGCGAAAAGCGATAATAAGCTTCGCCTGCTCTGGATCCGTTTTCAATCCGTGTAAATCCGTGGTTAAAAGAGGCTGACATGTTGACAACCTACAGGAGCTTGAAATAGTCTCCTGTTGGTAATCAACACGGAGACATCTTTCTAAACCATGCCGCAGATTAAGAATGAAATAATGCCCGGTACTCTGAGTCTGATGGTTCTCAAGACCTTAAATACCCTTGGGCCGTTGCACGGCTACGGAATTGCCCGGCGAATCGAACAGATCAGCGGCGACGTGGTCCAGCTGAATCAGGGGACAATCTATCCGGCGCTGCTGCAACTGGAACAGATGGGCTGGATT
>JAICQI010000242.1 GCA_025937955.1 Pyrinomonadaceae bacterium | reverse complement strand
CCTACAATTACTTTATCGCCTCTCTTAATTCCCAGTTTCTTTGCAGCGGAACCACCGTTCACAGAAATCTCGAGAAACCCGGCGCTGCCCCAGATCGCGAAGGGTTTTGAATCGAGCTCTTCACCGTAGAACTTTCGGAAGTTGCGTATTGTCTTGCCATTGATTTGAAGACCCGCGCCCGGTTTCAATTCGTCCCGAGTAATGTTGGTGATGCAGTTCCCGAAACGATCGATGTGAATGATCCGCGTTACCCGATCAAGCGAATCGAGACGCACTTCATCATCAATCTCCCGTCCCAACTTCTCCGGTTTTACGCCCTTGGACAGCGCTGCGGCGACGGGTGCGAAGATATCACGTCCATGAAATGTCGAGCTTGGTGAAGGCCGGAAGTATTTCTCTGCTGTGATGTGAAACGTTCGGTGTGAAGGCTCTCGATCGCAGATGTAACTGAAGATCCCGTTGTCTGGTCCAACAAAGAATTGCTCATTGGCACTCACGACGATCGGCCGCCGGTCAGATCCGACTCCCGGATCGACCACTGCTACATGAATTGTTCCCGCGGGAAACGTTTGGTAACAGGCAAGCAGCGTGAAGGCGCCCGCTTCGATGTCCTGCGGCGGAATCTCGTGTGTGATGTCCGCAATCACCGCCTTCGGATCGACTGACAAAATCGCACCTTTAACGGCGCCAACAAAATAATCAGCCGTTCCGAAGTCGGTGAGCAGAGTAATCACAGAACGCTCGTGTCGGTTGACGTGCGAATCTTCAAATGCTGACCGCGATCGAGCCGAATGTCTTTGCCACGTTGCGTCATCACGCCCGCAGTGCCAACGCCGCCGCCGATGATCGCGCCGATCGCAGCGCCTTTGCCGCCACCGGCGATTAAACCGATGATCGCGCCGACACCCGAAGCAGCACCGACTTTAGCCGCATCGTCTTTGGTTGAATCGCGGCCTTTGACACCACCTTCGGAGTCGATTTCCGTACCGTCACCGCCCATCGGAGTTACTTCAATGAGCTCGGCGTGCAAAGTCGCGGAGCGATTGTCGTTGGAACGAATCTGATCGAATGCTAATTGCAGTTCGGCGACGCCTTTAACTTTTCCGGGACGCCTAACCTGCGAAACGCGACCTTCGACCATGTAGCCCGCGTATTGGGCCGGCTCAATGACGCGCGCCTGAAGTCGATCGCCACGCTGGCTGGTGTCGGTCGAGACCGGCGTCAACAGTTCGAGCGCCAGGATCGTGTTGCGCGGAATGGCGATCGAGCCAGTTGGAGCCACTGTGTTATCGGGCTCGCTCTGCGTATCGTTATTCGATGGAGTCTGAACTGTTGCGTCCACCGGGACGCTGTTGCCCTGGGTTCCACCGCGCTTGTGCAGTCCCGCCGGCAGTGACGAGTTGAACTGCTGACGTTCGTAGCCGGCGTTGTAGCCGGCCTCAAATCCCTGCTGGTAACCGTCGCGATAATCCTCGATTGGTCCCCAGACGTCGTTGTAGGACCGATCGGCGCTTTGATAATCCTCTTTATTCTTATAGTCACGTGCTGCTTGCTGCGCGACGTCTCTGTACCCGGCGGTATAACCGTCTGAATAACCTGTGCGATAGCCGCGCTCGAGCGCGGTACTACCCTGCGCCGCGGCAGGGATGATGGCCAGCAAGCCGCTGACGCAGATGCTCAATAAAACCACCAGGGGAAGCTTGAAGTAATTCATATTTTGTCCTTCCAAAGAATCACGACCGGGAGGGCCGTAGCGTCTTGGGAGAGCCAACCTCGTAGCGATCGAATGCTATCAAATCCAGCCACAAAAAGGCACAAAAAGCTCAAAAAATTGAAGGCGAAGCAGGGGTGATCACGTTAGAGTGTTTTGTGCCTTTTGTGCATCTTTGTGGCAAACTGGCGTTCAGATGCCACATTCCGCGTTGGAGGTTGGTTGATTTTCGTGCGAGGACGCCGAGTTTACCTGGATAACAGCGCCACGACGCCCGTGGATCCGCGCGTCGCCGCAGCCATGGCCCGCGCGGTGACGGAGACGTTTGGCAATGCTTCCAGTGTCCACGGGTTTGGGCAACAAGCACGTGCGGCGATCGATCGTGCGCGGCGTGAAGTCGCGGCACTCGTTGGCGCGAGGCAAAACGAGATCGTTTTTACGTCCGGTGGTACCGAGGCGAATAACCTTGCGATTCGTGGTTTGTGCGAGGCTGCGAGCGCACACGGCCGTCACGTGATTACGTCCGCGATCGAGCATCCATCAGTGGCGGGAGTGTGTGCGCAACTGGAGAAGCAAGGTTGGGAAGTGACGCGCTTGCCGGTTTACCAGAATGGTCTGGTCAGGATCGAAGATGTCTCTCAAGCACTGCGGCCTGATACCGTGCTGATCACGATCATGCTCGCCAACAACGAAATCGGGACCATTCAACCAATTCGCGACATTGGTGCACTCGTGCGCGAGAGACGAGCTGCTGGTCAGAGGTATCTCTGGTTGCACACCGACGCCGTGCAGGCTGCGGGACGAGTGCCATTGAATGTTGATGAACTTGGTTGTGATTTACTCACAATCTCCGGGCACAAATTGTACGCGCCGAAGGGTGTCGGAGCGCTCTACGTGCGACGCGGCGTGCGACTGCACGTGCAGAACGTCGGCGGGCATCAGGAACGCGAACGGCGCGCAGGCACTGAGAACGTTCCCGGAATCGTCGCTTTCGGCGAGGCGGCAAAGCTTGCACGCGAGGAGTTGGTCGAACGCGCGCGTCACGATCGTGCGTTGCGCGACAAGTTTGAAACCGAGGTGCGCAAGCGCATCAGCGACGTCGTGATGAATGGCGATCGCGAGCAGCGGTTGGCCCACCTGTCGAATATCTCGTTTCGCTTCATTGAAGGCGAAGGGCTGTTGATCAATCTCGATTTGGAGGGGGTCGCTGTGTCGACCGGTTCCGCGTGTTCGTCAGGAACACTCGAGCCGTCGCCGGTGATCCGGGCTCTTGGTGTTGACGACGAGCTCGCGCGTGGCTCGATCCGGTTTAGCTTCGGGAAAGATAATACTGAAGCTGATGTCGACTATGCGGTCGACGTGCTCGTGCGCGCGGTTGAACGATTACGGGCCTTGTCTCCTTTGACTCTCGTTAGCCACTGATACTTGTCTTACTCCGCTAAGTTCAAAGATCACCTTGCTCATCCACGCAACGCCGGTGAGCTTCCCGATGCCAACGCAATTGCAGACGAAACGAATCCTGTCTGCGGCGACCGGCTACGCCTCGCGTTGATCGTCAAAAACAATCGCATCGAAACAGCACGATATCTCGCATACGGCTGCCCGCCGACACTCGTTTGCGGCTCGGTTTTGACTGAGTTGATTAGTGGAAAGACGATTGAAGAAGCGAAACAGTTAACCCGCACCGATCTTTTAAACGCAATCGGCGGCCTGCCCTCGAGAAAACATCACGCCGCCGCCCTGGCCATCGAAACCCTCGATTCAGCATTGGCTCAACTGGCCTAACGAGGCTGTGGTGTGCCTACGACGCGTGGCCTGTCTGCTTCGATCGTCTTGCGCCGGTGATACTCCGGTCCGCAGTACTTCTTGGGTTCGGTGCCCAGCACGAAGGTCTTCGTGCGAATCACCGGGCAAGTCTCAACGGCGATCAATCCAGTCTGCGGATCGATATCCAACGTGATTGTTCCTTCGAGACCGCTCTCGGGCAATGGAGGCGCGCGACGCGGCGAGGGTGACGGCGACGCCGTCGGTATGGGCGGCTCGGGATATGGTTGAACTGTTGGCGGTGACGGCTCAGGCAATTCCAGCGGCGTCTCTTCTTCCGTAGGCTCTTCCGAAAGGTCGTTAGGACCAGTGCCATTGAGAAAAAGCTCCACTCGGTGCACGGTGTCTTCGGGAGTGCTTAGTTTACCGGTCGTTGGATTGATCTCTACTTGTTCGATGCCGGCGGGCATCTCCCAATCACCTTGCCAGTCGGGATGTTCCGCCAGGGCTACCTGCATAAAGTCTGCCCAAATCGGCAAAGCGGAGTTGGCGCCAGTCAAACCCAGTTGCGAACCGTCGTCGAAACCAACCCATACAGCGCAAACCAGGTCCGGCGTGTAACCGGCAAACCAGCCGTCACGTGACGTTCCAGTCTTTCCCGCCAACGGCATTTTCAACCCACGCGCGCGCACCTTCGCAGCGGTACCGCGATTCACGACGTCCTTCATAAAAGAAGTCATCACATAAGCGACTTCCGGACGAAGCACTTCGTTCTTTTGTGCTGTCGGAGCGGCGATGGTTACACCATTACCGGTCGTGATGCGGTTGATTGCGACCGGACTGATCCGCGTTCCGAGATTTGCAAAGGTAGTGTACGCGGATGCGATCTGGAGCGGCGTTGCTTCACTCGTGCCAAGCGCCATCGCCGGATACGAGCGCGGCGGTTTTGGCAGTCCGGCCTTCGCGGCGAGATTCATCACACGTCCAATCGTCACTTCCATCGCCACTTCGACCGTCACGACGTTGAGACTATGGACCAGACCATCGCGCAAGGTAACGGGCGCGTTACTGTAACTCTCGCCAAAGTTTCCCGGCGAGTATTCCTGGTTATCAAACGTGAACGTCTTCGGCTCGTCCATGTAGGTCGTGGCCGGCGTGATCACACGCGGAACCGGATCGTAAGCTGTGTTCAACGCGGTCGCGTAGACGAAAGGTTTGAAGACCGAACCAGGTTGCCGGAACGCGTCAGTAGCGCGATTCAACTGGCTCTTCGAATAATCACGACCACCCACCATCGCCACGATCTCGCCGGTCTTCGCGTTCATCGCCACGAGTGCTGCCTGCAACGTCCCTGGCTCAAAACGTTTCGACTGGATCTTGTCGAGCGCGGCCATCTGCCTGGTCAACGCAGCGTAAGCAGCGCGCTGAAGATCCATGTCGATCGTGGTGTAGATGCGCAGGTGTTCCGCCGCGCCCTGGCCCGCGATCATGTCGCCGAGCTGGTTCTGCACGTAATCGGCGAAGTAAGGCGCATCTGAAACGTCGATCCGGCCCCGTGATGGAACCACGTGAAGCGGCGTCGCCTTCGCCGTCTTCGCTTGGTCCTGCGTGATCTCGCCAGCTTCGACCATTGAATCGAGCACCTGATTGCGACGCGCAGTGGCCGTGTCGATCTTCGTGTACGGGTTATAACGATTAGGACTGCGAATCAGCCCGGCGAGGAACGCTGACTCCGCGAGCGTAAGATTTGTCACGTCCTTATTGAAGTAAGCACTCGAAGCCTCGCCAAAGCCGTGGATCGAAAACCCTGCCTGCTGGCCCATGTAGACCTGGTTGCAGTACAGCTCAAAAATCTTTTCTTTTCGAAGCCGCGTCTCGAGAATGATCGACATGTAGGCTTCGCTAATCTTGCGTCGCCACGTCTGTTCCGGTGAAAGCAGAAGATTCTTGACTAGCTGTTGCGTGATGCTGGAGCCGCCCTGTCGTGCGATAGGTGAGTTGGGATCCGCATCGACGCGCCGCACAAACGCGCGAATGATCCCACGAATGTTTACGCCATAATGTTCGAAGAAAGAGCGATCTTCAGTGACCGTGATCGCTTTTACCAGGTGTGGCGGCAGATCGCCGAAACCGATCACTTTGCGTTTCGCGCGTTCGGTTCCGGTGACGGAGCTGATCAATTCAGGCTCGAGCCAGGTGCGTTCCAAGGCGCCCTTGGTTTCAAGATCGGTGAGCCCGCTAATCGCCTTGCCGGAACCTGTAAACTGCACTCTGACATTTTGAAACTGCCTTGCGCCGTCTACGCTCGAAGCGCTACTCGGCTCAATATCGAGCGTCGTCCCGTTCACTGCGTAACGACCGCGCCCGGTATCTGCCTGTTGACTCTTCTCGACGTAACCAGCGCGTCTCAAGAATGCGATCACGTCGGCTTGTGAGATCGTCTCGTTAACTCGCAGTTGCTTTGGCGCCGCGTAGATTCCGGCGGTTCGCGTGTAGACTTCGCCCGCCAGCAAGTTGTCGATGCGGCCCGAGAAGACAGTCCAGTAATAGATCAGGACCCCAAGTACAATCGCGCTGATGAAAACGACCGGAATGATGACAGACGCGCTGAACAGCCGGCGTATCAATCTGCGGAAAAAGCCTGGACCCGACTCCACGTAAGACACTACGCGTGGCTTGCGAGGATCACGATTACTTGTTTGGGGATACTGATTATCTGGTGGATAACGTACTGGCATAAAAATAAAGTTCAGAGTTCAGCCTTTAGGCTGCCGCGATTGAACTCTAAACTATTACGTAACATTCCGACCGCAGTTCTGTCGATGTTCAGTTTGACAGGGCTGACCGCATTCGCTAACGTGGCTGCCCTCGCTAGTGGACATCGTCAGCGACTTTGATGCCACTCTGCCTGTATGAGTCTATCACCCCTTCCGCGTTTCCTTCTCCCGGCTCGGGCTCGCATCCGCATCGTTCTGATGTCGGTCTTGGCGTCGCTGGTGCTGGGAACAGTCACGTTTCACCTGGTGGAAGGCTGGTCTATACTTGACAGCCTGTACGTCACTGCCCAGACGGTTACCACCGTCGGCTTTGGCGATCTGACGCCGCGCACAGTGACTGGCCGTATATTCGCGACCTTTTTCATGGTAGTTGGCGTGGGTATCGTACTTTATGCTTTGACCAGTACAGTGCAGTCGATTGTTCACTCTGAGCTGTTTGCACAATATGGCCATTCACGAAAAATGAGCAAACTGCGAGATCATTTTATCATCTGCGGCGCGGGCCGGGTCGGGTCACATTTGATCCGGAGCCTTCGCGCTGTAAACGGCGTATTCATGGTTATCGAGAGCGATCAGAAAAAAGTCGAAGCATTAATGGACATAGGTGTTCCGGTGCTCTTGAGAGATGCGACGCTCGAGGAGAGCCTGATCGAAGCGGGAGTGGAACATGCCAGCGGTCTCGCCACCTGTCTTCCCGACGATGCTGACAACGTCTACGTGGTCCTGACTGCTCGCGATTTGAACCCGAACCTCCACATCGTGGCCCGGGCTGCGGAAGAGCAAGCTGAAAGTAAGCTAATCAGAGCCGGAGCAAATCGTGTTGTCGCGCCGACGATCATCGGTGGACACCGCATGGCGATGGCGTTGACGAAGCCGGCAGTCGGCGACTTTCTCGATTCGATTACCGCAAATGACCTCGAACTCGGCTTTGAACAGCTCGAAGTGGATCCAGTCTCTTCGCTGGTTGGGCGTAAACTGAGCGAGACGGTTATCAGATCTGAGCTTAACATCGTGATCGTAAGTATTCGGCGTAACGATGGAAAGAAAATTTTCAACCCCAGTGGCGAGACTAAGATCGAGGGTGGAGACATGTTGATCGCAATCGGCAACCCGGAATCTTTATCGCGGCTGAGCGCGCTCGCGCGTGGGCGCGTGGTGCGGGAAACGGCAATCGAGGCTGGCTAAATGAAGATTCTGATAACCGGTGGCTGCGGGTATTTGGGGAGTTTTGTACGAGAGTTTTTCTTAGCCGAAGATTTCTCCCGCCGTGGTAATTTCGACATTCTTGACCCGGCGGTTGCTCAGAAAGTGGAAAGATACGACGCTGTCATCCATCTGGCCGCACACTTCGATAAAAGTCCCGAAGGCGCACCTGACTGTTTTCGCACGAATGCCGAAGGAACTGCGAGTGTCATTAGCCATATGAAACCGGGTTCAATCTTTGTCTATGCGTCGACAAAGGACGTCTACGGGAGTCACGCCGCCGATATGGAAGAAGTCGACGAGCATACCAGCACCGACTACTGTGGTCAGTCGGCGTTTGAGTGGTCCAAATTGATCGGTGAGCGCTACGTTGAGTATTACGCCCGCCGACAACACGTTCGTGCCGCTATCTTTCGGCTCTCGACCGTCTTCGCGCGACCTTCCTTTGCTAACGAGCCCGGCGTTATCACGCACTACGTGGAATCGATCAAACGCCACTTGCCGATTCGCCTGCCGGCCGGAGTGGATCCGGTGCGTGACATTTTGTATGTCGACGACTTCTCGAGGGCGTGCAAGGCTTTTATCGACTCGCAAGTTGAGTTTGGACTTT
>JAICQI010000520.1 GCA_025937955.1 Pyrinomonadaceae bacterium | reverse complement strand
GGCCACGGAGTGCCGCCCCTACAAACTTGAGCCAGTCTCGCAATATTCGTCACAACTGTAGGGGCGGCACTCCGTGGCCGCCCGTTGGCCCATCCAACAATGATTCCGATTTTTGAGGCAAAGTTAAGATGATGGACGTCGTTGTTATCGGCGGTGGTCCAGCCGGCATGACGGCTGCGCTGCGCGCTGGCGATCTGGGGGCAAAGACACTGCTCGTGACCCGCGACGAGTTCGGTGGAATGGCAGCGAACGACGGGCCCGTTCCCGTGAGGACTCTCGCACACGCCGCCCGGTTGCTGCGCGACGCGCGCAACCTCGAGCGCTACGGCATCGTCGTTGGTGAGCCTTCACTCGACTACGCGCGTTTGCTCGTGCGCGTCGGCGAGGTCGTCGAACAAGTGCGAGCACACTCGACCTTCAGAACGCAGCTTAACGATGCCGGCGTAGTTGTTAACGAACAATGTGGCGCTGTGCGTTTCACTGACGCGCACACAGTTGAAACAGAGAGCGGGCAACGGCTGTGTGCTGACAAGTTCGTCATCTGCACCGGAGGCACGAGTCGTCATCTCTCAGTGCCAGGTGCGGAGCTGACGGTTACTCACAGCGATGCATTCGGGCTGACTGCGGTACCTCCTTCGCTGATCGTGATCGGGGGCGGAGCCACGGGTGTGCAGGTCGCGTCAGTCTTCAACGCTTTCGGCTCGCAGATAACACTTTTCCACTCAGGTCCGCGCATCGTGCCGACTGAAGATGAAGAAGTGTCAGCGGCGGTGGCGGCCGCTTTCCGCGATTCAGGCATCGACGTGAGGGAAAACTTCGGAGTTATCGAATCGTTCGAGAAGACGCCTGACGGTGTGCGAATGTCGTTCTCGAAAGACGGGCGGCGCGAACATGCGGAGGCGACGCTTGCCGTCGTCGCAATCGGTTGGGCCGCTAACACCGCTGCGTTGAATCTAGATCGAGCGGGTGTGGAAACGGACGCAAGAGAGTTCGTGCGCGTTGATGAGTTTCTCCGGACCTCCGCGTCGCACATCTTTGCTGCCGGCGACATCACCGGACGGATGATGCTGGTTCCGCAGGCGATCCAGCAGGGCTTCGTCGCCGCTACCAACGCTGTTCAGGGCGCGACGATGACAGAGCTCGAAGGAGCAGCGCCTATCGGTAGTTTCACCGATCCCGAATACGCCCAGGTGGGCATGACTGAGAAACAGGCGCGGGCCGCCGGCGATTTTGTTGTTGCCAAGGTCTGCTTCGACTCGACTACACGCACGATCATCGACGGCAGGACGAATGGTTTTTGTAAGCTGATCGTCGACCGGGGGACGCGCCAGATCCTGGGCTGTCACGTTGTCGGAGAGCGTGCGGTCGAGCTAACGCAAGTGGCGGCAGTAGCAATGGCTGGACGGATGCGCGTAGATGACCTGGCCCAGGTTCCGCTTTCTTTCCCAACGTATGCGGGAGTGCTCGGCCGCGTCGCGGCGCAAGCCACCCGCCGCCTCAACTTATCCAGAGATTATGTAAATCAATCTGTGTAATCTGTGGATACCTCAAGCATTACCCACCGTAACCCTGTTGTCGCGGCTGAGCGCTTTGGCGATGAGCAGGAGCATCACTATGCCCAGCATATTGGCGAGGGTCAGCATGACGAGCACGTTCGGATTACTGAAGTTCTCGAGGGCGATGATTACGCCGGCCGCAGTATTACGCTGCGCGGTGCCGAGACCACCGATATCCTCGAGGTGGTCCTTTCCCGCGCCCGCAAGGTAACCGAGGCCGAACGCTGCACCAACAAAAGCGAGCCCGACCAGGAAAGCGCCTTTACCGACGATATCGAGCAGGTTGGGATAGTAGCCGACCAGCGTGACCACGATCAGAGCGTACAGTGCGATGCTACCCAGCTTGCCAACCCACGGCTGCACCTTCTTCACCACGCCTGGCACGAATTGGGCCAACAGCATTCCGACCACGATCGGCAGGAGCAGTTGCATTAGCAGCGACCTGGCTACTGCGACGGCATCCACGCTAACACCGGACAGGACCATAGGCAGCACGATAGGCATGTAGACCACCGTCACTACCGTCAAGAGCATCATCACCGCCGCTCCGAGCGCGACTTCGTGTTCCGCGGTTTGTGTCAGCTTGATCAGCAACGGCGCACCGGCTCCTAAGCTGAAGATCAGGAGTCCCGCTTTGAGTGCCGGATCGAATGGTGCGAAGTGCAGAGCAACGATCATTAGCAGAGGCGCGAAGACGAAGTTGGCCAGCAGCATTTTAAGGACGAAGGGCCAGTTCTTCAGATGCTGGGCGATATCCGACAGCCTCTGCGTCAGTCCGACATTCAGCATCGTGGAGATTATGAAAACCGGAGCGATGAACTGAATGGTACTCCTAAGGAACTCAACCATTTACATCCTCCCTGGCAAGAAAAGTATTAGCCACGGATTAACACAGATTACACGGATGTTTTACCCGTGTTCATCCGCGTAATCCGTGGCTATTTGCCAGCGAGATTAACAGTGTCGATGTGGGTGGATAACTGTTAGTTTTAACAGTCCTACTTGGTGATCGTTCCGCATGCGATGCGGGCACCGGAGTTTCCCGACGGATCGGTCTTCAAATCGTCAGCCTTTTCGTGAACGATCAGCGACGTGCCGCCATTTGCCATTAGCGAGTTTGGACCATCGCCCATGTTCACGTGCATGCCGTTCACCGTAGCGTTAGCGGTTCCCTTCGCGCTTACCGTGAAGTTGTCCATGTCGCCGGCGTGTGCCCCCTGTGGATTCTTCGTGCCGTGCTGTTTGTTATCGGGATTGAAATGTTCGCCCGCAGTTTCGAAATCCGGTCCTTCGCATTTGGCCACTTGATGGAAGTGGATCGCGTGTTGACCCTGCGGCAAGTTCTTCAGATCAAGTTTGACGCTGACGCCCTTGCCGGTATCGGTCAACATTGCTGTGCCGACTGATTCTCCCTTTGCATTCTTCAACTCAATCGTGTGTCCGCCGTGACCGGGGCCGTGTTGTGCCGCGACAAACGACAATAATCCTCCAATGATGACTCCAGCCACGATCCAAGCTATGAAATGTTTCTTCATTTGCCCCCTCCTTGATTATGAATAATTAACTCTTCGCGCTCTCCGGTTTGAGCGTCTTGCCCTTCGGCGCGGATGCGTTGTCTACTCGCCGTTTACCTAATAGTAAAAGTGCGATCAATGCCGATAACACGAGCAACCACAGCAGCGGCCGCACGCCGCCGAACAGTCTTCGTCCCCAACCATACGACTGGTGTGGAGAAAACTCCGCTGTATTTGCCGCCAAGGTTGATGGGTCGAGACTCGCTTGCGAGTGCGCCAGGATCGCTTTCAAACCCTCGAGCGCCTTCTTCTCAACGACGCCGCGTTTGATCTTCCCGAAAGGTCCTTGAAGGCCGTCAGCGCGCGAACGATTCTCGGAAACGAGATACGCCCCCTGGCTCGCGCCCGGAACCGTCACGAATGCCGTCAACGCGAGCGAGGCGTTGAAGTAATGGCTGGCGTAAATCTGTTTCGACGCGATCAGTACCTGTGGTCCAATCTCGCGATCGCGTTTGTAAATCGTGATGTGATTGACGGCGATAACGGGTTTTAGTCCAAACTTGATCTTCGACCACACGATCGCGTCTTCGATCAGTTGCAGTCCTGCATTTGAGTCGGCCAAAAGGCTGTTGATGTAACCTGAAGACGCGCTCAGTGCTCGTTGTTCAGTCGCGAGATCGATCTGGTTTTGTTTGTCGTTGTACTGGATCAGCGCCGCTTCGCCGCGCGTCCGGTAGTTGCTCACGTACTCCGAGAGCATCTGTTTGAAGAGACTGGTTACTTTGAGCGCGTAGTCAGGCGCGTTCCAGTCGATTTCCTTCCGAAAGCGCTCGATCATCGCCGCTGACAGCTTCACGTCGCAGTCGCCGACCGTGCAGTCTTTCAGATCCTCGATGTCGCCTGTTTCAAGGGTAAGGCTTTCGAGATCGCGGAGTGCGGGTTGGTTGCTGAAGCTGCCGATTTCGAGAATCGCCCCGTTGCTTTTACGCAACATGCTGTCGCGATATGACCGCAGAAACTCGTCGGCGCCGGCGCGTATGTTTACGAGGCCGGCCACAGCGATTTCGCGTTTATCGGAGACCGGAGCCAGCCGGACGACGGGCTGATTGGCCTGTAGTGCAGCGAAGTCCGTCTCCTGAAATGACGTCTTTTCCGCGAGGACTTTTTGGAATTCCGTGATGGATGTTTGGGCCCAAACCGTACTTGCTCCAAGGCAAACCAGCAAGGTACAAAGAAGGTGTTTATTACGCGTTAACATACGGCACAGTGTCGTCCAGAAGACAAATTTTTGCGTTTATGAATTCTTTTGTTACGCAAAATGGGTCAACGCAAGGCTCATCGCATGAGCCGTGCCAAAGTGAGGCCAGTTTGGGGACACAATGTATATAGAAGAAATGCCTAATTCGTACTCATTCGAAAAAATGAAAGGGATGAACAATGGAAACTGGAGCAACTTCGGAGCTGGCTGCTCTGAAGACAAGACTGCGAGCCACCTGGATCGCCGGAGATTTTGGACAGATTGCTAAATACTATACGGACGGAGCCGAAGCATTCGTAAAAGGGCTCAACCTGGAACCCGGAACGAAATTTCTCGATGTCGCGTGTGGCACCGGTAATCTTGCATTACCCGCGGCCCGTGCGGGCGCCGTGGTTACCGGCGTGGACATTGCGCCGAACCTCGTCGAGCAGGCGCGCGAAAGCGCACGTCGCGCGGGGGTGAACGCTCAGTTCGATGAAGGCGACGTGGAAGCTTTG
>JAICQI010000427.1 GCA_025937955.1 Pyrinomonadaceae bacterium | reverse complement strand
TATTCACTCGCATTGGGGAGGTGTGTATCCGGAGTTTGCCAGTCGCGCGCACGCGTTGACTGTCATTCCGACAATCGAACGCGCACTCGCAGAAGCCAATGTCAAAGGTCCCGACTTGAAAGCAATCGGCGTTACGCGAGGGCCGGGACTGATTGGTTCGCTGATCGTCGGTGTCAACACAGCAGCGGGTCTGGGCTTCGGTTGGAACGTTCCGGTGCTCGGCATCAATCATCTGCGTGGACATCTGCGCAGCGCCGACCTGGTGGAGCGTCGCGTGGAGCTGCCGGCTATCGTTTTGCTCGTCTCTGGTGGGCACACATTCCTGGCGCGCATGGAAAGTTTTACGGATATTCAATTGCTTGGTTCGACAAGGGACGACTCGGTCGGTGAGGCATACGACAAAGTGGCGCGACTTTTAGGGCTCGGATATCCCGGAGGCCCGGCAGTCGACAAGCTGGCAAAGACCGGCAAGGATTCGATTCCGTTCCCGCGCCCAATGCTTTCGGAAGGTTTTGAATTCTCATTTTCCGGCTTGAAATCCGCGGTCGGAAGATTCCTGGATAAAAACCCCGGTGTGGACCATGCGGACGTGGCAGCATCATTCGTGGGTGCGTGCATGGAAATCCTGCTCACGAAATGCAAACGCGCACTTGAAGCATATCCGGCGGAGTGTTTAGTAGTAGTCGGTGGTGTTGCCGCAAGCCCGCAGCTTCGTGAAGGTGCCGCTGAACTGTGCGACCGTTTAGGAGTAAAACTCTGTCTACCGCCTTTGAAATGGTCGACTGATAACGCCGCAATGATCGGACTCGCTGCCTGGGACTATCTCAACGCAGGCGTTCACACCCCACTCGCCGCTACCGCATCGCTACAGATCACGGAATTCTAGCCACGCAACAGGGCTCTACCATCGCCTCTGGAGAATATTTCTACCGCCGTTCATGAAATATTTTGGCGGGTAAGTCCATATGGTTGTGTGACGAGCAGAAGTTTAACGAACTTACACCCCACGCAGCATGAAACGGACATAAACATGATGAATCAAAAAACTCTTAGTCTCACAGCCGCAGCACTGCTCTTACTCGTTTTCTGCGCGTCCTTGTTTGGACAAGGTACAGCTTCAGGGAATGCTTCGCTTCCTGCCGGGCCGTTTTCTTTTGCCGAACCGACAGTGCGCCTGCCTGCCGGCGCCCCGGACGGCACAACCGACATTATTCTTCGGAGTTCTACCCAACAAACTGCTCCTCCTACTACCCTGAAGGATCTCGATCTGCCCCGGCCATTGGCCGCTACCGTGACCTTTGAACGAATGGAAGATAGCAACGCGCCGCCTAATACCTGGCGTTACCGGGCAACTGTCTATGGCCTTCCTCCGGCGACAAGCCAACAACATTATGCCCTTGTCACTTACGCCGATAATAAAACCCAACCACTTCTTTACACCGTCACCAATCAGCCCGCAGGTAACTTCTCCTGGAGTGTCTCTAAGCCGCCTGATCCGTGGGTTGTTTCCAACGCGGACGGCGGTTGTACGGCATTCACTGTGACCACGAAGGATGCTCCGGCCACGGACGTCAAGGTCTTCTCGACGCTCGTTGAGCAGACTACGAAGGAAGCTATAACTCTTGATGCTCTGCGACTCTGCCCTGTTGGTAGCCAGTGTGACGGTACGCAACCACTCACCATAGCTGCCAATGTACCGACGTCGCTTCAGTTATGTACGACTAAGGGTTTTCACGGTAAGTACGATGGGACAGTGGTCCTTGCGTCTCGCCAGAAGCCGGACGGCGACACCATTCTTCAACACGCCCAATTCAGCAGCGGCACCGCGAAGCTAATTGGCTTCCTGCTAATCTTGCTCGGCGTCGCCCTTGCTTTCGTGGCAAAGGTTTGGGCGCGTGCGAGGCTCGAACGCAATCAAGCGTTGGTGCCTGTCGCCTTTATGCGCTCGCAACTCAACGCTCTGAAGGAAGCTCTCGCTCAGCTGAAGCCCGCTTACCGCAATGCTCCCGTAAGTCTCAATGCCGGGATCAAGACCCTTCTTGACGACCTCTCCGAGGCCAAACTTGACAGCCAAAGGTTCCTCCCGCCGCGATTTCCTAACCCTTTTGGTTTTACGGTAGACACCGCAGGTTTCAAGACGTATCTGGAGACCCGAAATCCGAAAGTTCAGCTTCTGTCAATGCTTGTCAACGAGGGCGTCGTGCCAGCGGACAGAGAGGATCATGGCGGGCTGACGGATCCACAAAAGGTTTTGGTAGAGACGGCCATTAAGAAGATCGATGCGATGCTCAACAACCCCACTGCACCGACTGCGAATGAGGTGCGGAACGTCGTTGAGAAACTGCACAGTGATTTGACGGGGGAGCCCCAGCCCGAACGCGATTTCGTGCGCACCACCACTGGTAGCAGTTTTGAATCCCTCCAGGTGGAAATTGAAACGATCAGCAAAGCCGTTTGGGTGCTCCATGGGATTCTGACCGCATTGTCAGGTCTTGCAGTTCTCATCCTCAACAACCCCGGCTACGGCGTGCCGCTCGATTACGTGTTCGCGATCTTTTGGGGATTTGGATTGCCGACGGTGATTACCCAGCTTGTGCCCAGCTCTGCTACCACTGCGCTTAACATTTCAATTGCCAGGACTTGATGCAGGCTTGCCTCAAAGTCAGAACCTGCGCTTGGGCCGGGTCAGTACCGTAACGCGGTAGCGTCGGGTGAGGCTCTGAACTGCAATAATTATTCGGTTATTGATACACCGCGGCGACCCGACGCTACCGCGTTACGGTACTGACCCGGTCCAACGGTGACTTTTGAGGCAAGCCTTGATGCAATAACAGCTTCCACATCTCAATCCGTTTTGGACGTGACAGTTATGGCGACCGATGCTGAATGTCTGCGGCCCTACCTGCATTTCGTAAGGATCTGCATCGCGACCGCTCCCTCGGCGAGCTGACAGTAGATGCTGCTGTTTCTTTTCGCCGCGCGGGGCCTAGTTGCGGCTTAAGTTCCTCACGAAACCCCAGTCGCCGCTCGCGTCTACCTGAATGTTCTGCACGTTCTTCTTAGCAATGACGATGTTTGACTGGTACCACAACGGAAACACGGGAACGTCGCGGCTGACGATCTCCTGAATCCTGGTATACAACTCCTTACCTCTCGTGCGATCGAACGTGTTCACAGCTTCTTCCAGCAGGGCATCGAGTTCCTTGTTGCTGTAACGGCTGCGATTGCGAGCGGCACGCGTCTGTGTCGGTATCTCAGAAGTTGCAAAGAGGTCTTTGTAAAAGATCGGATCCTGATTGCCACCCACCCATTGCGAGTACCCGATCTGGAAGTTACCGCGTCGCAGCTCGTCAAGAAATGTGTTCTGTTCGGGCGTTTGAATCTCTACCGGAATGCCAACCTCTTTCAGAGAATTCTGAATAACACCCGCGTACTGCCGTCCCGCAATACTGCTGCCGGAAAGTTTGTAGACGACAGGTTTGTCAAAGCGCATGCGGGGTCCATCACCGTCCGGATCGGGAAATCCCGCTTCGTCGAGTAGCCGTTTTGAGGCTGCGGGATCATAAGCATAGGTTTGACCCGGCGAATAGGACCACGACTCCTCGGGAATTATCGAATGCGCCATCTTCCCGAAGCCCGCCAACAAGTTCTTTATCAAACTCTCTCGATCGATCGCATGGGCAATCGCCTGGCGCACCTTCACGTTATCGAGCGGCGGCGCTGAGGTGTTGAGCGTCAGCAGTACGACATTCGATCCCTGAAACGACTTCACTTGCAGATTGGGATCCTGCTCGAGACGCTTCACGGCATCAGGCGACAGGCTCGTCGGCATCGGTGCGATATCAACTCGCCCCGACTGAAGTTCGGCTTGCAGGGCGTTCATGTCGGAGATCACGCGCACGCGCACGGCCGGCAGCTTCGGAGCGCCTTCCCAATATTCGTTGAACGCTTCCACGTCGCATACCTGTTGCGCGTTGTCATAACGGATAAACTTGAACGGGCCGGTCCCCAGCGGATGCGTTTTTTGTGACTCGTAACTGTCGTTGGGAATGATCGCGACCGGCACCAGGTTCGATAGCAATCCCACCCACGTCTTGGTCAAAGTAACGACGATCGTACGCGCATCTGGAGCTTCGACGCTCTTTATCAAGCTGCGCTTGTTGGCGCTCTCTCCCTCGAAAAAACTCGCCGACTTCCCGAAATTACTCGTGAAGACCAAATCGAGCGTGTACTTCACGTCCGCGGAGCTCAGCGCACGCCCATCGTGAAACTTGACGCCATCGTGAAGTGTGAACGTGTAAGTCAGGCCATCATCGGAACGCTTGATGTCAGATGCGAGCTCGCCCACGTAGTCAAACTTTTCGTTCTTCTTTACGAGGGAGTTGAACATCAACACGCGGACGCGCTCGCTTGCAGCTTCGACCGACGTTGCTCCAATCGGATCGATGGTGCGCACGTTGTCGCCGAGTGCGATGACAAAGGCTTCGTTGCTGCCGCTGCCGCCGCGCCTGCATCCTGGCGGAATGATCAGCAGCGCTAAGAAAACGACGAGGAGGATAAGCTTGCCCTTGCTCACTTAATCGTGCCTCCATACGTGTAGTTGAGCTTCGAGTTGAGCTTGAGTATTTCGTTTGCCAGAGACTGAAACCGATCGAGATCGAGGGGGAGTGGTGGTTCCATAATCGTTTTGGTTCGGGCGATGCGTTCCAGCGACTCTTTTATTCGTTGCTCGGAAACGATGCCGTTCCTGGCTGCGGCGAGTAAGCCTTCATAACCGCGCCGGATTTTGTCCGGATTGGCGCAGATCAAAAGCATGTCTTCGCCGGCCATCATGGCGCGCACCGCAGCATCTTCGATTTCACAGTGACGAGAAATCGCTCCCATCTCCAGATCGTCGGTGACGACGAGGTGCTTGTAGCCGAGCTCTTCGCGGAGGAGTTTGGTAACGATGTTGTAGTTGAGCGACGCGGGTTCGAGCAGACCGCCGGTAATTTCCTCTCTGATGTCGATGTTTGGAAACCCGCCATGACTCACCATCACGCAACGCACGCGATCGTCGCGTCGTTGAAAGAGCTCGATATAAGGCGCGAGATCCTGTGCGATGAGATCGTCGTGAGAAAGCTGCACGACCGGCATCTCTTCGTGTGAATCCACCTCGCCGGCGCCGATTCCGGGGAAATGCTTCAAACAGCCGATCATGCCGGTGCCTTGAAGTCCGCGCATGTAAACGGTGGTGTAACCGAGAACTTCGCCGGGTGAGCGCCCGAAAGATCTCGAGTAAAGACCGTTCGACAGCAGGTCGCGATCCTCGGTCATGATCGACATCACGGGCGCGAAGTTGATGTTGAAGCCGAGCATGCGCAGCACTTCGCCGGTGATCCTGCCGAGGGCTCGCGCGGCAGCGAGGTCGCCGTGCTGGCGAATCGTGCGCGCGGAGGGCATCGGCGTGAATATCCGGCGCAGGCGGTCGACCAGTCCACCTTCCTGATCGATACCGAAGAGCGGTGGCGTGTGAACGATTTCTCGGACGCCGTCGAGCAGCGAGCGCAGTTGTTCCGCACCGGCGACGTTGCGGCCGAATATGATCACGCCGCCG
>JAICQI010000672.1 GCA_025937955.1 Pyrinomonadaceae bacterium | reverse complement strand
GCGGGCACGGTTCTCGTCCGCGCGGAAAGTGCCGTTTTCAAACTTCCGTCGGCATCACTAGGCGGCAGCACGACCTGAATGCGTTGTGCTCCATTAACCACGTGGGCATTCGTCATGATGTAGCCATCTCCGTCGATAACGAATCCCGAGCCGACAGAACGTTGCCGGCCCACGATCACACTCGTTTCTCCACGATCAGTTTGCTCGCGAGGGCCGTAACTCGTAACCACGATTTGCACCACGCTGGGCCAGACTTTCTTCACTAACGCTTCGACTGTGTCGTTGAATTGCTCCAACGGATCTTCCGCAGCTGTGGGTTTGGGTGCGACCGGAGACTTCTGCGCAACGGCCGGCAAACAGATGTTAATGATCAAGAGCGTCGCGAGCAGGAATTGTGTTCGAGAATTCTGATAGAAGGTTAGAGGAGTCATCTTCAGGGCCTTTTGCTTGCAGTAATGCCCTGGAAGCTTACGTGAAAGCCTGCGCTGTTCGTTACTGGTAATTCTGACAGGATGTGCTACAACTCGAAGTTCCCAGCCGCCTCACCTTTAACTGCACCTGAGTCGTAAAAATTACAAGGTAGGCAATCGCAAAGCGGTAGCCTACCTTGTTGTGTTGCTAAAGTTTTTGTTTAGCGGTTGTTATTTCGGTTGTTGCTGTTGTTACTGTTCCGGTTGGCGTTGGCATTACGGTTAGCGTTGCCATTTACCGAGCGGACACCGGCGGTATTCTCATTACCGTTGTCGTTAGTCACCACTCCAGTATTTGATGAAACGCTACTTCGATTCGCGTTAGCTGGAATGTTTGCGTTCGTCTCAACCGCGCCTTGACGGGCTGGACTACCGGCGTTGCTATTGTTTGCGTTCGCTCCCGCATTGGTATTGTCACGGGCGCCGCAGCCACTGAGAGCCGCAGCGCCGATGAGAACCAATGCAAGCGCAAAGTTGCGTTGCATCATTTTATTTCCCCTTGTTTGGCGGCAGTTACCGGTAAATTGATTCGCCGCGGTTGTCTCGCCAGTTCTTCTCGAAATAGTCCGCGTCTTCGTCGCTCCGCGGCTGGACACCCATTACGATGCCACCCTCACGAATGCCCTGCTCGTAGTGCTTTGCTTGCTCTTCAGGAATTCCGTAACCAATAAGCGCACCGATCAAACCACCCGTTAAACTCCCTGCGCCAGCACCAGCCAAAGCGGCAGCAATTGGCCCAGCGATGAGCAAACCGAGTCCGGGCAGCGCGAGAGTGGTGCCGATGGCTGCAATTGCGCCCAGGGTTGCGCCAACACCGCCGCCGATCGCTGCGCCTTTGCCTGCGCCTTCCCACGCCTTTGTGCCTAACTCCGAATCATCATCATCATCGGAAAAGTATTTATTCCGTGTGTCATCAGACATCATCAGATTAACGTCGTCTTTTCCATATCCGCGTTCCGACAACGAGCCATAGGCCCGCTCGGCGCTTTCACGGTCTCTGAACAAACCCGTAACCACGCGGTTAGACCGCTGCCTGGCCGCCCCAGTTGACGCTTCCTGCGCACCGGACCGCTCGAGTGAACGGTCACCCGTCACTGCTCCAGTCGCTTCCTTAACGTCGCCTTTAACGCGTTGACCGAAGGCCGATGCTTCCTCACCAACACTGTTTTTATTGTAATCTCCCATTATTTTCTCCTTGATTGCAGGCGCCGGAGGCGCACAGATGTATAGTAACCAATTGTAGTTGGTTTAATGGCAATAGCCGTTCCGCGGACGAACTATGTAACTCTACCTGCACTAATGCTGCGGTTATAACGTCCTCATCTACAACTTCTCTTAGTCACCTAATGATCAACTTAGAAGTTGTGTAAGGAAAAGGTGTTTGTTGGGAAGGTGGATTGCGAATTGATACAGTCGAAGATAGTGGGATTCTTTTACGTCACGGCCTTCCGGCGAAACTGTCGTAGTCCAACATCAGCAACAGCGCATCGAAGATCACCAGCCCCAGGAACACTACAATCACGGGCAAGTGCGGAAACTGTGGCACGACTGTTCCGCGCAGTCCTTCACTCGCGTACACGATCGGATTCACCAGTACAACTTTCTGAAGGATCGTGGTAGCCCTCCGTCGCCACCCCAGCGCCAATTCTAGCCGGAGGTTGCGCTTCCGTAAGGTTAGGCGCAATTATTGTGGTCCTAACCTATGAAACGCATTCTCTTAAACGCCTGCCTTGCCATCTTCTTTGCGACCACTTGCCCTGCACAACAGAAAAACCTTGCGACGGCTCGAAACATTGATGGCGTCGTCAAGCAGCAGATGATCGCGAACACCATTCCAGGCGTGTCACTCGCAGTCCTGCGCAAGGGCAAAATCGTTCTTTTAAAAAGCTATGGCGTCGCAAATGTCGAACATCGCGTGCCGGTCATACCTGAAACCGTTTTTCAATCGGGTTCGATCGGCAAGCAGTTTACCGCAGCGGCGGTAATGATTCTGGTCCAGGAAAACAAACTCTCCCTCGAAGACAAAATTTCCAAATACTTCCCTGACGTTCCCGACACCTGGAAAGACATCACCATCCGGCATCTGCTGACACACACTTCCGGCCTCGGCGATTATCCGCCGGAGATCGACCTAAAGCGCGACTACACTGAAGACGAATTGTTCTCGTCCTTCAAAAAGCCACCTCTGGATTTTCAGCCCGGCTCGAGTTGGAATTACAGCAATGTTGGTTATGTGATGTTGGGGATTCTGATCAGAAAGATCACCGGCAAGTTCTATGGCTACTTCATCCAGGAAAGAATTTTCCAACCACTGCGAATGACAACTGCGCGCGTCATTTCCGAAGCCGATATCGTGCCCAACCGCGCTGCAGGATATCGACTTGTGAAAGGTGAGCTAAAGAATCAGGAATGGGTGTCGCCATCGACAAACTCCACGGCGGACGGATCCTTATACCTTTCCATTTTGGATCTGGCGAAGTGGGATGCCGCGCTCTATACGGATAGACCACTCACGCAATCGAGTCGTGAGCAGATTTGGACTTCGGCGAGACTGAACGACGGTACGACAAAAGATTACGGCTTTGGATGGCACCTCGGAGAGTATCACGGGCATCGATTAATTTTTCACGGCGGCGCCTGGCAGGGTTTCAAGACATTCATCATGCGCTTTCTGGACACGGAGTTGACGATCATCTTCCTTGCCAATTCATGGGAGACCAGAGACTTCAAATTCGCTCGCGCACTCGCGGCGGCGTTCTATCCGGCCTTTGCGCTTCCCGAAGTGAAAACGATTGCAGACACTGAACCGAAGACAACGTCACTTGTTCGGCGTGCGTTGATGCAAATCCTGATGCACCGCGACGAAAACAAAGCGGTCGCGCAAAGCTTAAATGCCTTTAGTTTGCCCGCCGCGATTATTCACTCGAGCGAACTGATCGAACGTAAAACTGAAAACAACCTGCGTGTCTATCGCTATCTCTTAACCGATATCGGCCGCTCGGCAATATGCACAGTCAAACTAACACCCGACGACAAGATCGCCTCGATTGAACTTTTGGAATTGTGAGGCATGCAAGTAAATCCGCCTTCATCCGCGTAAATCCGTGGCCTGACACTTTGCGCAAAAATAAACGATCCTCGTTCGCTCGTCTTCGTCATCCTGATTCTGCATAGTCTTTTGCCGGAGTTGTCGAATCTTCTCTCCACAACGCAGACACGGCAGGTTAGTGCGGCGAAAAACGAGGTGGCGTGTTCCGTATTCACGGCCCGGCTGATAGACCAGCGATGAGTCG
>JAICQI010000717.1 GCA_025937955.1 Pyrinomonadaceae bacterium | reverse complement strand
GTTCCACCATAGACAAAAACCGACGGTCGATTCAATCGCGCCATCGCCATCAAACAGCCCGGCATGTTTTTATCACATCCGCCGATGGCCACAAACCCATCGAATCCCTGACAGCCAACAACGGTTTCGACAGAATCCGCAATGACCTCGCGCGAGACGAGGGAATACTTCATCCCTTCAGTGCCTTGCGAGATTCCGTCGCTGACTGTGATCGTGCCGAACGTTTGCGGCATCGTGCCGGATTGTTGCAGGGCTGAAACTGCGCGTTCGGTAAGGCGGTCTAAACCGGCGTTGCAGGGTGTGACGGTGCTGTAACCGTTAGCGACTCCGATGATCGGCTTTTGAAAGTCGCCGTCTTTGAAGCCAACGGCACGCAACATGGAGCGGTTGGGCATGCGCTCCAGGCCTCTCGTGATGGCGTGACTGCGCGCGGTCTCACTCTTTTCGAATTCGTTGGACACAGGCTCAATTGCTGGCTTTGTCGACCAGTCTACCCTGATTCAGCCAGGGCATCATCTCTCGCAAGCGGGCACCGACACTTTCGATCGGATGCTCTCGCGCCTGTTGGTCGAGCTGCTGAAATCGCGGGCGGCCATTCCTCGCTTCTTTCATCCAGTCGCGCGCGAATGCGCCTGATTGTATATCCGCCAGCAATCCTTGCATACGGTGTTTTGTTTCGTCGTTGACGACGAGCGGCCCGCGCGTCATGTCGCCGTATTGTGCCGTGTTCGAGATTGAATAACGCATCTCTGAGATGCCGCCTTCGTAAAGCAGGTCGACGATGAGTTTCATCTCGTGCAGGCACTCGAAGTAAGCCATCTCGGGTGAGTACCCGGCTTCCGTCAGTGTTTCAAATCCGGCTTTAATCAGCGAAGTCAGGCCACCGCAGAGCACTGCCTGTTCGCCGAAGAGATCGGTTTCTGTTTCTTCACGAAAAGTGGTCTCGATGATGCCGGCCCGTCCGCCGCCGATCGCGGATGCATACGCCAAACCGATCGATTTTGTGTTGCCAGTTGGGTCCTGGCTAATGGCTAGTAAGCAGGGCACGCCCGCGCCGCGTTTGTACTCGTGACGCACAAGATGGCCGGGACCTTTTGGCGCGACCATGAAGACGTTCGCGTCATCCGGTGGCTCGATGAACTTGTAATGAATCGAGAAGCCGTGAGAGAAGACCAGATACTTGCCCGGTGTGATCGACTCTGCCACTTCGCGTGCGTAGATGTCAGGCGCCAGTTCGTCCGGCACGAGCATCATCACGAGATCCGCTTCCGCGGCGGCCTGGGCCACCGGCAACACTTTTAATCCCACGTTCTCAGCTTTTTTCCAGGAAGTGCTGCCGTGGCGTAGGCCAACGGTGACATTGCAGCCCGAATCTTTGAGATTATTCGCTTGCGCAAACCCCTGGCTGCCGTAGCCGATCACGGCGATCTGCTTGTCGCGTATGAGATCGAGGTTCGCATCTTTGTCGTAATAGATGTTCATGTAGAGGCGTCCTTTCAAACCGATTTCTCACGCAAAGGCGCAAAGACGCAAAGAAGGTGCAAGCAAGCTCAAAAACTTTGCGCCTTTGCGTCTTTGCGTGAAAATTCTTCTTCTTGTGCTGCAAGTCGATTGATAGCGATATGTCCGGTGCGCGTGATGTCGGTCACTCCGATCGGACGGAGCAACTCGATAAACGTGTCAACCTTTTCTTTATTTCCTGACGCTTCGACGATCATTTGCGTGTGTGAGATATCGACTACCTTCGCGCGAAACACACTCACCAGACTCAAGACCTCCTGCCGTCCAGTCCCTGCGCTCGCGGAAACAGTGATCAAAGCCATCTCGCGCTCGATATGCGGGCGCGTGGTTACATCCTGCACTTCACGCACTCGCGCCAGTCGTTCGCATTGTTTAACTATCTGGTGGATCGTGCGGTCATCACCACTCGTGACGATCGTGACTCTAGACCAGCGTGGATCGAGACTCTCGCCGACCGAGATCGTCTCGATATTGAAACCTCGCGCACTGAACAGTCCGACGATCCGCGACAACTCTCCCGGCTCATCAGCGACGATTATTGAGAGTGTGTGACGCATATCAATCGTGTACGATCATGTCGCGCGCATTTGCACCCGCGGGAACGATCGGGAACACGTTCTCCTCTTTCGTAACCACGATGTCGACGACCGCGACGCCTTTGTGCTCGAGCGCTGCCTTGAGAACGTTGTGCAGTTCCGACGGCCGCTCCGCTCGAAAACCCGCAGCGCCATATGCCTCGGCAAGTTTCACGAAGTCAGGTGCTACTGAGATATCGACCTCCGAGTAAGTGCGGTCGTAGAACATCTCCTGCCACTGCCTGACCATTCCGAGATAGCCATTGTTCATAATCAGGATCTTGACCGGCAGTTGGTATTGAACAGCCGTGGCGAGCTCCTGATTCGTCATCTGGAATCCGCCATCGCCGACCACCGCGACGACCAGTTGATCCGGCAAAGCGAGTTGCGCGCCTACGGCTGCGGGCAGGCCGAATCCCATGGTTCCCAGGCCCCCGCTGGTAATCAGCTGCCGCGCTTTTGTAAACGGATAAAACTGCGCCACCCACATCTGATGTTGGCCCACGTCGGTAGTGACTACCGCTTCGCCACGCGTCAGACGATGCAGTTCGCGAATGACAGTCTGCGGCTTGATTTGATTTTGCGATCCATTGAAGCGCAGCGGTTGCGAGCGTTGCCACTTTCTGATCTGCTGCCACCACGGCTCTCGATCATCAATCGATTGCTGCGTGTTTTGTTCCTGAAGCAAGGAGATAAACTGATCCAGCACCTGTTTGAGATCGCCTGCGAGTGCCAGTGAAGGAGTTATATTCTTCCCGATATTTGCCGGATCGATATCGACGTGAATCACACGCGCCTGTGGTGCGAACGTTGCCAGTTTTCCCGTAACGCGATCGTCAAACCTGACGCCGAGTGCCACCAGCAAATCGCTTTCAGCTACCGCCATGTTTGCGGCGTACGTGCCGTGCATTCCCAGCATGCCCAGGCAGAGCGGATGCGAGCTCGGAAATCCTCCCAGACCCATCAATGTCGGCGTCACGGGCAGACGTAACGCTTCCGCAAACGAGCGTAGGGAATCAACCGCGCCCGAGTTTGTAATTCCGCCCCCGACATACAACACCGGCCGTTTCGCGCTCAGGATTGTCTCGATCGCGTGCTGCGCCTGTTGTTGGTCAACCGGGGCGGGTTTGGCAGAGAAGGGAAATCTCACGTGGTCCAACCGCGAATAATTTGCTCGCGCGGCGGTGATGTCTTTCGGAATGTCTATCACCACTGGTCCGGGACGACCCGAACGAGCAAGATGAAATGCTTCGCGAACAATGGCGGGGAGATCCGTGGCTTCACGAACGAGATAGTTGTGTTTCACGCAGGGGCGCGTGATGCCTACGGTATCGACTTCCTG
>JAICQI010000312.1 GCA_025937955.1 Pyrinomonadaceae bacterium | reverse complement strand
GCTTTCCTCAATCCAACCTCAAATGTTCTTTCGGTGACGCTCACCAGCATGATGTTCATGACCACGATCCCGCCTACGACCAGCGTGATCAGAGTGATCGGAACTACAACCATCGCAATCTTGCCCGTGAACTCGTCAATCTGATTGTTCAGTTCCTCGACGTTCACAAGTCCGAAATCGTCTTCTTCGTTGCCACTCAGGCGGTGTTTGATTCGCATCGCCACGCGGGCTTCTTCGATCGCCGTTTGAAAAGTCTCGCGGTTGGAAGTCTTTCCGTGGATCTGCAGACCGTTGCGTCCAAAGATCTGCAAGTGTGTAGTTACGGGAATATAAATGTGACGATCCATCGAACCGCCAAAGAACGACCCGCGTTTCTCTTCTACCCCGACAACGCGCATCGGCAGGCCGCGCACCTTGAGCGTCTTTCCGATCGGATCCTGGTTGGGGAAAAACTTTTCGCGGATATCGGCGCCCAGAACCACTACGAGCGCGGAGCGCTGTACCTCGTCGTCCGAGATGTAGCGTCCCAACTCGATGGTCTTGTCTTCGATATCGACCATGTTGGCGCTATGGCCGAAGACCTGGGCTCCCGGAAACTCGATGCCGTCCTGTTTTAGATCGGTTCCGCTGCCCACGCCTGCGCCGACCTCGGAGCAGGAGGAACAATGGTCGCGGATCCACTCGTAATCGTCCCAATTGATTCGTTTGTTGCGGCGGTTTCGTCGTTCAAACTCTTCGTCATCCATCGGGCCGGAGAAGGCCATTCTGGCGATCATGAAGTGATTGCTGCCGAGTATTTTGCTGATTCGATCGACGACGTAGGTATTGAGCCCGCTGATTGACGCCCCGACCGTGACCACCGACGCCACGCCGATGATGATCCCGATCAGCGTCAGGAATGCGCGCAGTTTGTGCGCAAAGATCGACTGGAGGGCGATCTTCAGGGCGTCTGAATAAAACGAAAAAAACGCTTTCATAACGGTTAATCGGGGCGGTATACGCGACCAAAAGCCGCAAAGTTCAGTGCCGCAGATAAACGCGGATGAATACGGATTTTTTCCGTTTTCATCCGCGTTAACTAAGACGATGGAAACGAGTCGTTTATTAACAGTTACGAAAGCTCAGATGCTGGCTGGGGAGCCGGCTTGACCGTAAACCTTTCCGCCCAACGTATGCGACCGGTGATCTGCATGACCACAAACAATGTCAAAACCGACCCGATCGTGATCGCCAGCCCCGTGAATCCCTTCAGGAAAAACGCGTACGAGAACATCACCAGGTAGATAAACTGCGCCAGCGCCGCCTCTCTGCTCGCGAACCGCATCCCGACTACCAACCGCAAATAGCTCACGACCAGAAAAACCGACACCGCCGCGGCAATTGCAAAGGACACATGAATTGAAACGTGATCCACCAGATACGCCAGCAGCAGATGGAAGGAGAAGAACGCGGCAGCGAGGAAAAAGTAATTCATAGGGTGAAGATCGATGCCGCGCATTGTGGTTATGATGAGCATGAGGAAGAAAAAGAAAAATAGTGATACCGGGGCGAAAAAGCTGATTCTTCCCGCGAGCGGTCCCGGTTGCAGTTTCTCCGGCATGACCATCGCGATCTGATAGCCCGACAACAGGTTCTTGTACGTCCAGTTGAGGTCCCACCCGTTTGCCGTCTCCGTTTTCTCTGAAGGCGAAAGAGTGTTGTCAGGAAAGTCGATGTCTTTGAAGTTTGTTCCCATCCGCAGACTGAAATCGCGCACCTGCGCAACTTCGGTGCTGCCAAAGCTGTAACGCCATTCATCAAGACCCTGCGAACTGTAGCCGACTGCAAGTTTGGCACTTTTACCAGCGCCGATTTTTACCATCGTGGTCGCGGCATTCTTTTGGTTGCTCACTGCGGCCGGATTGCCGTCAACGTTAAATGTGAGGTTGTCGTAGATGGCCTGTGTGGTCGGAAACGGAAGTTTGAACTCAACCGACTCTTCCTTGTCGCTCTGGTTTACAAACACATAAACACCCGAGAACTCGACCTTGTAAGTGCTGTACCACAGCAGACCCTTCTGGCGATGCTGAAGATCGAGATTGACGTGGATCCGGCTGCTCTCCAGCGGTAATTCATGGACCACTTTGTCCATGACCGTCTTCTCGACGATCTTGCTGTTTTCGAGCACCTTTTCGACGCGCGGGATTTCCTCTGTGAACGACGCGCTTGGCGGCGCCTGGTTTTGTTGCGTACCCCAGGTTGAGGCGACTTTATCTGAGGAAACAGCACCCGAATCATAGGTTCTCGAGAAGATTGTTCCACCGAGGATGGCCCAGGCGATCGTGGTGCAGACGAAGATGAACGCGATGGCGATGATTCTCTTGGTCATAATTCGACGATTGTGCGGACCAGGAGAGGAGCGGGCAATGTGGTGAGCCACAGACTCGGCCACGGATGAACACGGATCTCGATCCGGTTAATCCGTGGCTAGAGCCTCGTTAACTAGTTCGGCTTGTTCTTTTTGGTGGATGCTGTACGAGCCGGTTGCGGGGCTCGCCGAGGCGCTGCGTCCGATGTAGCGCGGGCGCTGGCAATTTGAGAGAAGATTCTCGAGGCGCTCCTGAACAAACGTCCAGCCGCCCATATTTTGCGGCTCTTCCTGGGCCCACGCGAGCTCACTTGCATTCGGATACTTCGCGAGCGTTTCGCGAATGCTCCGTAATGGGAAAGGATAGAGCTGCTCGAGACGGACGACGGCAACATCTCGCTTCTCGGTCTTCTTTCGTGCCTCGACGAGGTCGTAATAGACCTTGCCGCTGCACAACACGACTCTCTTCACCGCGTCGCGATCGCTGATCTCGGCGTCGTCGATCAGTGGCTGGAAGCCGCCGTTCGCGAGGTCATCGATCGAAGAAGATGCAGCCGGCAAACGCAGCAGGCTCTTAGGCGTCATCACGATCAATGGACGCTCCATGCCGGGCCGCACCTGTCGCCGCAGCAGGTGAAAATACTGCGCCGGAGTTGTCGGATAACAAACCTGAAGATTGTTTTCGGCGCACAGTTGCAGGTAGCGCTCGAGGCGCGCGCTCGAGTGTTCTGGTCCTTGTCCTTCGTAACCGTGTGGCAGCAACATCACCAGTCTCGAAGTCTGTTTCCACTTGTCTTCCGAAGCCGCAATGTACTGATCGATGATGGTTTGCGCGCCATTACCAAAATCACCAAACTGCGCTTCCCACAAAACGAGCGCGCTTTGATTCACGACCGTGTAGCCGTACTCAAATCCCAACACGCCCTCTTCCGACAACGAACTGTCGAAAACATCAAAGCGAGCTTCGGGATTCGACTCGGAACGCAACTCTGATAATGGCGCCCACGAGTTGCCGGTTTGTGTGTCGTAAAGAACAGCGTGGCGCTGGCTGAACGTGCCACGTCCGGAGTCTTGTCCACTCAAACGCACGCGCGTGCCCTCGAGCACCAGCGAACCAAAAGCAATACCTTCAGCAAACGCCCAGTCGACTGGTGCGCTCCCATCGCCCATCTTTGCGCGCCGGGCAAGTTGGCCCACCATCTTCGGATTGACGTGGAATCCTTCAGGCACGACGGCGATCTTGTGCGCTATGCTTCTGATCGTCTCCGGCGTGACTCCGGTCGGAACCACCTCAGAGCCGTCGAGCTCTTCAACACGTTGATGCGGCTGCTTCGGTTCTTCAGCGACTTTTCGTTTGGCGTTTGCGAGCGCCTCTTCATAACGACGCACACGTTCGTCGATCAGGTTCTTTACTTCTTCTTCGGTTAACACGCCTTCCTTGATCAACCGCTCGGCGTAAACCGTGCGCACGCCGGGATGTGCTTTGACGCGCGCGTACATCAGTGGCTGCGTGTAGCTTGGCTCATCAGTCTCGTTGTGACCGAGACGACGAAAACCAATCAAATCGAGCACGACGTCTTTGTTGAACTCCTGCCGGTAATCAAGTGCGATTTGCAGGACGCGGTATGCAGCTTCCGGATCATCGCCATTGATGTGGAAGATCGGCAACTGAGTCATGCGCGCCACGTCAGTTGAATAGATCGTCGAGCGGCCGGCTTCGGGTGAAGTTGTGAAGCCGATCTGGTTGTTGATGATGATGTGGATCGTGCCGCCGGTGCGATAGCCTTTCAAACCGGCGAGGTTCAATGTTTCCATCACGATGCCCTGACCCGCAAAAGCAGCGTCGCCGTGGAGCAGGACGGGCAGTGCGAGATCAACTACTTGTTCGCGCGTGGCATTGCGTTGGCCCAGTTCTCGATCCTGTGTCGCACGGACCATTCCTTCGACAACCGGATCGACTGCCTCGAGATGGCTCGGATTCGGCGAGAGCGACAGGCTGACTTTGCGACCGTCGTCCAGAACGCGCTCACCAGTCGCGCCCTGGTGATACTTCACGTCGCCTTCGTCCGCGGGAAATTCCGGATGCACCGAGCCTTCGAACGCGGCGAAGATCCTTTCACACAGGTTCCCGATCACGTTTGCGAGCACGTTCAAACGTCCGCGATGGGCCATGCCAAACGTGATGTGCTCGACACCGCGTGCGGCGGCGCCGTCGATCAGTCGATCGAGCACGGGAATCACCGTTTCACAGCCTTCGAGCGAGAAGCGTTTCTGGCCCAGATATTTCGTGTGCAGAAAACGTTCAAACTGTTCTGCCGAGATCAGCTTCCAGAGCAGGCGTTTCTTCACGTCAACCGGAATCGGTTGCGGTTCGACAAACTCACGCCTGATCTGTTCGCGAATCCACTGCTTTTCTTCCTTGCTTTGAATGTGGCGGTATTCGATGCCGACCTTACCGCAGTAAGCACGTTGCAGAATGTCGAGAATCTCGCGCAGCGTGGCGCTTTCGCGATTCGCGAGGCCGTCGGTGATGAACACCCGATCCAGATCCCAGATTGTCAGGCCGTAGTTCTCGATGTCGAGCTCAGGGTGATAAAGGATCGGCAGTGCGTGTAGCGGATCGATGTCGGCGATCAGGTGACCGCGAACCCGATAAGCATTGATCAACTCGATGACTCGCGCTTCTTTGAGCGTTTGCTCGCGAACCTGATCGCCGGGAAGAAAGAACGGGTTGCGATCCAGGTTCCAGCGGAAAGGCGGATGAGGAATCCCGAGATTCAAAAAGATGTTCCTGTAAAAGTCGTGCTTGCCGATGAGGAAGTCGTGTACGCGAGCGAGAAATGCTCCCGACTCAGCGCCCTGGATAATGCGGTGATCGTAAGTGCTGCTGATCGAAATTGCCTTGCTGATGCCGAGTTGTGAAAGTGCTTCGGGCGCCATCGCCTGATACTCGGCCGGGTATTCAATCGCGCCGGTTGCGATGATTACTGACTGGCCTTCCATCAACCGTGGAGTCGACGCCACAGTTCCGATCGTGCCGGGATTAGTCAACGAAACAGTAGTGCCCTGGAAATCCGAGATCTGGAGTTTCCCTTCACGTGCTCGTTGGATCACGTCGTCGTAAGCAGTCAGAAAATCCGAGAAGCTGAGACTGTTTGCGTTCTTGATGTTGGGCACGAGCAGCGTGCGCGTTCCGTCTTTCTTCGTCAGATCGACTGCGACACCGAGATTGACCCCGGAGCGTTTCACGCGCGCGGATGCGCCGTCGACTTCGGTGTAGCCGTCGTTGAGTTGCGGGAACGTGTCGAGCGCGCGCACCAGGGCCCACGCGATCAAGTGTGTGTAAGAAGCTTTGCCGCGATCGTTCTCGGCCAGATGCTTGTTGATGATGCGACGGTTTTCATCCAACAACTTCACGGGAATGCGGCGTACGGAAGTCGCGGTCGGCACGGAGAGGCTGCGCTCCATGTTTTCGACGATCTTCTGAGCCGGGCCGCGAATCGGAATTACTTCGCCTTCGGGTTGCGGTACCGGAGCGGGTGCCGCGGGCTTCGGTTGGGGCGCTGGGGCTGCGGCGGCAGGCGTTGACTGGGTAGCCGCTACAGGTTTCAGGCCATTGCCGTCGCCTCCGATAAGTTCTGTGAAATAAGAGCGCCAGGAGTCGTCAACCAACTCGGGATTATTGCGGAAGCGCTCGAGCAGTCCTTGGACGTAGGTGGCGTTGGCGCCAAATTCTTCGGCAATGACTTGTGATAAGTCGGGTTTGCTTTGCTGACTCAATTCTGGATGTACCTCGGTGAATTAAGACTAACATATTAGCCGCAGATTTTCGCGGACGGACGCTGATCAGAATCGGCGTTTTTCCGCCAAAATCTGCGGCTAAATTCTTTCGATCAGGAAAAGGAACTCTCGATTTATTTCGTCCGCATCCCGCACCCATTTGTGCGTCCAGCGCATGCCGCCCATGACGTTTCGTTTGTAATCAATCTCAATGACGTCGATCAGCTTTCCGGAACTGTTGATGACGTCGTTTAACTCGTCCGCTGTGGCTCGACCGCCGGAACTGTAGGACAGGATGATGTGCCGGGTCTTTGTCTGCCGCAGCAGCCGTTCGATGGCTTCGACCGCTCTAAAACGTCCTGATTCGTTTCGTCTGAAATCTTCAAACACGGAGGCGCTCAGCGCGTCGCTCGTGTCGGCCCGCCGGTTTGCTTTTCCGAAGAGCGGTGGGTTATCGAAAAGGCATATCGAGCTCCAAAGATGATAGTAAGCGGCATAGCGCACGCGTGAAGGCGGCATCTTGTCGTTGTTCGAGCCGTATGGTGGATCGTAATAGGCGAGATCCGCGTCGATTGACGGAGCGATGTTGAAGATGTCGCCGTGATGAATCTCGTGCTCGCGCGTTTTCGGAATGATCTTCGGAATCCGCAGCTTCATCTGCCGGTAAGAACGAGGACACAACTCGTTCAGGTAGGAATCGTAGTGACCGATCGTTCTGTCTACTTCATCCATCGCCAGGATCAGGCTTG
>JAICQI010000464.1 GCA_025937955.1 Pyrinomonadaceae bacterium | reverse complement strand
CGTGGCATCCAGTCTCGCTGATTGGTAGGTCGTTGTAGCTGCTAACGTGAGAACTCCACGGGGCAAGCCCGTGGCATCTTAGGAGTTGGTCTTAGATTCTATGTAGCTGCTAACGTGAGAACTCCACGGGGCAAGCCCGTGGCATCTTAGGAGTTAGATTTAGATTTTGTTTAGCTGCTAACGTGAAGCTCCACGGGCCAAGCCCGTGGCATCTCTACGGACGGCTGTTGCTTCCGGAGCTGCGCCATGAAGTTCCATCAGCGTATTCCAGTCGAATTATCACAACGCTTTCCTTGAACAGCGCGCGGTTGTGTGCAGAAGGTGCTTTACTCTGATTGGCTGGAACAACGATCGACTGGACTTGATCGCGTAATTGCTTTTCCTTTCCTGGCGGAATATCGATCTTTGTGGTGAAGACGTAAGCAAATGCGTCCTGTCGATCCTGTGGGATAAAAAAGTAAGCCCAGTGAACCGTCGCGATTGTCTTGCTACCGGTGTTTTTTATTGACACTGTGAATTTGTAGTCGACACCGCGAACACTCGTGGCCGACGTGCGCGAGGCAGGCTGAGATGGGCTCAATGGATCGAATGGATCAGGACCGGGTTCATTGCCCGGTAACGGCGGACCAGGATCACCCTTCTCGTTTGGATCCGCCGTTACGCGGAGTCCGGTTCGGCTCACGGGCTTTGTAGAAACCGGAGTTGTAGGTGAAGGGACATTCAGTACTCGCAACGGCTTTTCTGTCCAGTCGAACCTGACAATCTCTACATCAGCAGGGCTTTGGTGCTCAGCCCGTAAAACCGCTTGCTGCCTGAGTTGATTGGCGGCCGCTTTGAACTGAAATTCGAGTGTCCTATCCAGCTCAAAACATTTTCTAAAGTCCGACTCAAAAGCCGTGTCCTCCCCGCGCATCAGATGAACAATACCTCTGTCGCCGTAAGCTTTCGCAAACTTCGGTTCGAGCTCGACAGCTTTGTTGAGATCGGCCATGCCGCCATCCAGGTCGCCTTTTTGGACCAACATATTTCCGCGATCAGCATAGAACCGCGGATGTTGTTTAAGTGTGATGGCTTTACTTAGATCGGCTATCGCGTCGTCAAGCCGGCCCCGTCGATATAGGGCAATGCCACGGAAATAGTAGCAATACTCCAGTTGCTGGCCCTTCAACTCGATCGCTCTTGTGAAATCGGCAATGGCGCCTTCGAAATCGTGCTTTTCAAACCGGCTGATACCGCGTTGAGAAAAGTCATCTGCTGAAACCGGCTCCTGCGCGTAAGCAGTGCCAGCAGTGAGAAGCAGCAGAAAGACTAACTGTAAGGTGCAGTGACGCATGGTTCTGCATTTATTTTGCGCCCGCCGCGAGTGCGTGTAAAGGATTACGGATGTTCCCCCACTAGCCGCCAACTGTGGGCGCGCTTCCGGTTATTTCCTCTGAAAGATATACTGCTACCCCCCTTCAAAAGCACTCAAACGCGTTACATGCAAGCAGTCGAGGTTTGTGAATGAGAAGGTTCGATTTAAAGATAATCGTATTTTTCACGCTCCTCACAGTCGTACTGACTATCGGCGTAATCGCGTTCTGGGAGGTAACACTACGCCCGCCATTCTTTGCCTGGGTGGATGCGCGTTATCCCGGTGAGGCCAACGTGCAGCGGCGTTGGGATGTTAAGCAGCGCGTCGAACACGTTTTTATCTCTTTCATGGTCGATGCAATGGTGGTGACGCTGTTGCTTCGCGTCGTGCACCGGCAACAACGCCAATTACGAACGAGTGAGGAGCGTTACCGTGCTCTCTTTGAACAGGCAAGGGATGGCATCGGCGTGGTCCGACTTTCTGACTACCACCTGGTTGAAGCCAATAACAGAACTTGCGAAATTCTCGGTCTCCCGCAAGAGGAGTGTACCGACCGCGACATCCGCAACCTTCTTCAATCTACTACTCCAAATGTACAACTCATGGACGGTCACGTTTCCGGTGAAAGTGAGTTGATAATCAAAAGTGCAACGGGCCAGTCTCTACCGGTTTCAGTTTCCTTAACTCCGCTATCGACTGAAGGCGAGAAGGTCATGATCATGTCGCTTCGCGACCTCTCGGCGCGCAAGAAACTCGAAGCCGAACGTGAAGAGATGCAACGCCAGCTATATCAGTCGTCAAAGATGGCCTCCATTGGTGAGCTTTCCGCGGGCGTGGCCCATGAGATCAATAACCCGCTCAACGGCATCATCAATTTCGCTCAGCTACTGAAGGATGAAGAGCGACCGCGCACTGAGTTTGAGCAACAGATGATTGACGGCATTATTGACGAGGGTGAGCGCATCGCGAAAATTGTTCGCGGGCTGCTGGCTTTTGCGCGCGCAGATACACACGAACTCGAACAGGTACACTTCCCGGACTCTATCAAAACCTCCATCGCGCTGTTTGGGCGTCAGTTTGAGAAAGACGGCATTACTGTAGAGATTGATTTGGAACCCGATCTTCCGTTGGTGCGGGCTGATGGTTCACGCCTCAGGCAAGTGGTAGTGAATATGATCAGTAATGCGTATCACGCTCTTAAAGCGAAGCCGGGCGACTCGGATAAGAAGGTTTTCAGAATTACGGCGCACCGGGCGGGCAAGGACGGTGACATTGTCCGCGTGGAGTTTTATGACAACGGTGTCGGAATCAAACGCGAAGACTTGAGTAAAGTATTCGATCCCTTCTTTACTACGCGCCGCGAAACGGGTGGGACCGGCCTGGGCTTGAGTGTTAGCTTCGGCATCATTCGCGACTTCGGCGGCACGATCAACGTAGAGAGCGAGGAGGGAAAATTCACGCGCTTCACCATTGAACTCTCAACGGTCGAAACGTGGGAGGCCGAATACGTTTAGGGTGCGCCCCCTTGGAGTAGGGATCGCACTTGGGTCGGGTCAGTACAGGGAGCGATAGCGACCTGGTCAGTGATCAGAATGCAATATTTTCCTAATGATTCTTGACCCCGATGGTTTGACCAGGTCGCTACCGCTCCCTGTACTGACCCGATCCAGGAAATGATCTTCGACTTTTGCGGCAAGCGCCCAAAAGCTGACAATTTAAATATGCCTAAAGTGCTACTGGTCGACGATGAACCCAGCATTCGTCTAACAATGGGCGAGTTCATGAAGCGCGCCGGCTACTCCGTGGTAACGGCAGCGGATTATGACAGCGCCGTGGTGCACGAGGCTGAAGACCTGGACGTCGCCGTAATCGACATTAACCTGCCCGGAAAGAGCGGTATCCAGTTGCTACAGAAACTGTGCGCCGCCGAAGTATATGTTCCCGTCATCATGATTACGGGTGAACCGAATTTGTCCGTGATCCCGGAAATTGTTCGCTCGGGCGCATATGATTTCATCGCTAAACCGATTGTGAAGGACGTCTTGCTCAACGCCGTCGGTCGAGCAGCGGAGAAGAAGCGTCTAACCGATGAGAAGCGCAGGCTCGAGCAGGAGATAAAACGATACGCTGAAGAGCTCGAGTTGCGCGTGGAAGAGCGCACCGCCGAGCTCATCGAAACCCACAAAAGGCTCGTACATCAGGAGCGGATCGCTGCCCTCGGACGCGCAGCCGCGCAGGTAGCTCACGAAGTGAAAAATCCGATGGCCGGGTTGCTGCTTTACTCACTCCACCTCAAAAGCAAAGCCGATAAATTTGGAGAAAGCGAGGCTGCGCTCGTAGATAAAATCGTTGACACTATCAATCATCTCAACCGTCGAGTCGAGCAGATCCTCAACTTCGCCCGCCCGGTAAGTCTCACACTTCGTCCTGGTGATCTTAATCAGATTATCAACCACGTGCTGGAGCTACTTCACCCGCAATTAACAGCAAACAAAGTCGAGGTGCGTTTCTCGCCGAACCAACACTCAGCCACCGCAATGATCGACGAATCTTCCCTGCGCGGGGCATTGATGAATCTCGTACTAAACGCGATTGAAGCCATGCCACAAGGCGGCACATTGAGTATTGCCATAGACCAGACTGGCAAAACTCTTCGACTCGAAATCGCCGACACCGGCCCTGGAATTAGCGAGGAGGAGGCAAAAAATATCTTCGAGCCTTTCTATACAACCAAGGCGCAGGGGCTGGGACTCGGTATGCCCTACGCGGGAAAGATCATCGAGCAGCACGGTGGCACGATTTCTTTGAAGAGCCGGGTTGGGGAGGGCACAACGATTTGCATCTCGCTGCCGCCGGCGAAGAAGGAGGTGCACGATGCCTCCTAAGAAGCCAATTAGCCGGATTCTTGTAATCGATGATGAGCCGAGCATCAGGGATGCGCTGCAATTGGTTCTGTCTGATCTGGGCCATCACGTAGATTTAGCGAAAAGCGGTGGCGAGGCGAAGGAGTTGCTCAAGGGGCCTCCGTACGACCTCGTCTTCACAGACCTGCGGCTCCCGGACGCCAGCGGAATTGACTTGCTCGCTCTTATCAAAAGCGACACGCCTAATACCGAGGTCATTGTAATGACCGCGCATGGTTCGATCGAAATTACTATCGAAGCCATCAAGCTAGGTGCTTTCTATTACATTGAAAAACCTTTCACTCCTCAGCAGGTGACGGCTCTGGTTGAACGTGCTTTGCAATTCGAAGCGATTAAGCGCGAGAACCGCAGCCTGAAGAGTGCCCTGATGCACGATGGCGACGACTTCGGGATCATCGGTCGTGACCCGAAGATGCGGCAAATCCATTCCGTGATCCGTACTGCTGCGCCGTCCGAAGCGTCGGTATTAATAGAAGGAGAGTCAGGCACTGGCAAAGAGTTGATAGCAGCGGCTTTCCATTTTCAGAGTCCGCGCGCGGAGTTTCCTCTAACACGTATCAACTGCGCGGCGATTCCGCAGGAGCTTCTCGAATCCGAGTTGTTTGGATATCGAAAAGGTGCATTCACGGGAGCCGATCGTGACAAACGTGGATTGATCGAGGCGACAGCCGGTGGCACTTTGCTCCTCGATGAGATCGCCGAGATGCCGCTTCACCTGCAAACGAAGTTACTGCGCGTGCTACAGGAGCGAAAACTGCGTAGACTCGGCGATGAGCAGGAGATTAGCGTGGATTTTCGTCTGGTCTCGTCGACCAATCGCGATACAGCACAGATGATTCAAGAGGGTGCGCTCCGCAAGGATCTCTACTTCCGCATCAGCACGATCAAGGTTAAATCACCGCCGTTGCGTGAACGGCTCGATGATGTGCCGCTGCTT
>JAICQI010000482.1 GCA_025937955.1 Pyrinomonadaceae bacterium | reverse complement strand
GGCCACAAGCGTCAGCGGGTAGTTAGTCTGGTCGAACCACCAGACGTCGCTCGCCTTCAGACTCTCGCCACTGCCGAGCACGTGTACGTCCAACGGGTAGTTCTCAAAGACGAGCAGACTCTCAAAGAGCGGCGCACCACGTGGCACAGCGCTCAAGGCCTGCAACTCGACGAGGGGGCTGTGCTCGTACTCACGCAAGCCGGCGTGATCCGCCTGGATCTGCCTGAGCCAATCGATCACACGCATCTCAGAGGGCAGCCGCACGCGCACCGGCAACGTGTTGATGAAGAGTCCAACCATTTGTTCGATGCCAGCGAAATTAGCCGGCCGTCCGGCGACAGTCGCGCCGTAGACCACGTCTTTCTGGCAGCTATAACGACTGAGCAGCAAGGCCCACGCGCCTTGGACCATCGTGTTAAGCGTCAAATGCTGCTGCCGCGCGAAGGCACTCAAATTGCTGGTCCGGCTTTCGGAAAGTCGTACTCGTAATCGCTGGATATTTGCTTCGCGACCCGGATTGACAGGCGCATGATCTACGCCGAGAGGTGTTGGTGCGAGAAAATCTTTTAGATAGGTACGCCAGAACGACTCTGCGCGCGCGGGGTCCTGTTGTCCCAACCATGCGATATAGTCGCGATACTCACGACTATGAGGCGGTTGCACGTCAACGCCGCGTCTCAAATTCTCGTAGTCAGCAAAAATGTCGCGGAGCAGGGTCGCAATGGACCAGCCATCGAGCAGCAGATGGTGATGCGTCCAGATGAGTCGGTACGACTGGTCGCCGAGTTGCACCAGTTTTAGTCGCATTAGCGGAGCGATAGATAACTCGAAGCCGCGGCGTCGCTCCTCTTCAAGTAATAAATCGAGTCGAGGTTCATGGCCTTCAAGCTCGCGCCAGTCGAGATGTTCAAACGGCAGGTCAACTCGTTGGTGTACTGCCTGCAACGGTTCGTCTAGATTTTCCCAGGTGAATGACGTGCGTAAGACTGCATGCCGCGCGACCGCGCGACGCCACGCCTCGGTGAAAGCGTCCACGTCGAGGCGGCCCACGAGCGCGAAACTCAACTGACCGATGTAAATGGGTGAATCAGGCGCGTACACGCTGTGAAAGAGCATTCCCTGCTGCAGTGGCGAAAGCGGATAGCGCTCTTCGATCGCGACGGCTGTCTGCGGTTCGCGGCATTCAGCGATGATCGACCGCAAGGCGGCCATAAATTTCTGGGCGAGTTTTTCGATTGTGTACCGGTGGTGGAACGCGGTGCTGTAATTCCAATCGACTTGCAACTGCTGGTCGCTCACATGGGCGTTGATCTCGATTAACCGTGAGCGACGAGCGCTCTGATGCCGAGTCCGGCCGCAGGATTCTTTCGCCGGAGAAAAGAGTTCGGAATCATTCAGCATCTGGTCCAACTGGCCCAGGTAGTTGAAGCTGACTTCCGGGTCCGGCAGGTCGCGCATTTGCTGCGCCACCGCGGCGTCGTCGGTGAGATAACGCAGCAACCCGTAACCAATTCCATGTCTCGGGATGTTGCGCAACTGCTGCCTGACTGACTGCAAAGCTGCGACCGGAGAGCGGCCGGCCTTTGCTTCCAGCAGGACGGGAAACGCGCTGGTAAACCAGCCCACCGTTCGCGAGAGATCCACGTCGTCGAAGAGATCTTCGCGTCCGTGTCCTTCAAGCTCGATCAGGATGGAAGGTTCCCCAGTCCAATGCGAGAAGGCGTCGAGCACAGCAGTCAACAACACGTCGTTAATCTGCGTGCCGTAAGCGTGGGCGACATCACGCAACAATGCCCGCGTTTCGCCGGCGTCGAGCGCAATTGTGACGGTGCGGGTATCGGCTTCGACGTTTTGGCCGTTACGGAAATCTATCGGGAGCGGGTTGACACGTTTTGTAGATAAGCCAGTCCAGTAACTCAATTCAGTGCGAGCTGGTTCGGACTGCGCGTACTCAGGCAGCAACTTCGCCCAACGCGAAAAAGAGGTCGTCTGCGGTGGAAAGCTGACCTCCTCGCCACGCTGCAATTGCCTGTAAATGCGGTCTAGATCTTCCAACAGTATCCGCCATGAGACACCGTCAACGATAAGATGGTGTGCGACAATCAACAGACGTTGTTGTCCGTCACCAGGCTCAAACAACACCGGGCGGAGCAACTCGCCGTTTGCGAGATCAAGCTGCGCTTGTGTTTCGTCTGCAATCGTCTCCGATCGTTGTTGGATACAGTCAGTACCACCCGCCTCCGCGATGAATTGCCGCCAACCGTCAGGCGTGTTAACGAACCTCAGGCGCAACGCAGCGTGATGCTGCACCAGATGTGCAAATGCCTGCTCCAATAAATCGGGGTCAAGCCGCTCGCGTGTCTTCAGCATCAGGGCCATGTTCCAGTGATCCGGAACTGGAAAGTCCTGCTCGAAGAACCAATGCTGAATCGGTGTCAACGGCAATTCGCCGGTAATCACTTCCTCTGCGGCGTGACTCGTGTAGGTGATCGACGCGACCGTCGCCAACTTCGCTATGGTGGGATGCTGGAAGATCTGGGTCGGCGATACTTTCAGTCCGGCGAGGCGAGCGCGTGCTGACAACTGAATGCTGAGAATTGAATCGCCGCCAAGTTCAAAAAAGTTATCGTGGATGCCAACCTGATCCAGCTTGAGAACTTCAGTCCAGAGATCACAAAGCAAACGCTCGATCGCAGTGCGTGGAGCAATGTATCCGGTTCCATTTATGAGATCCGTGGCTGGCTGCGGCAAGGCGCGGCGATCGATCTTGCCGCTTGGCAAACGCGGCAACGCGTTCATTAGGGTGAAGGTCGCTGGGATCATGTATGCCGGCACACGATCCGCCAGAAAACTTCGCAACGATTCAGCTTTTAGCCGCGGATGACGCGGATGCAGGCTGATGTAAGCATTGAGACGCTGCTCGCCATTAGATACGACAACGGCCTCACGCACCGCTTCGTGGCGTAACAATGCGGCCTCTATCTCTGCCGGCTCGATTCGATGGCCGCGAATTTTTACTTGCTGATCAACGCGTCCGAGAAACTCGATCTGTCCATCAGGCCGGTACCGCGCAAGGTCACCCGTGCGATAGAGCCGCGCGCCTGGTACATGGCTAAACGGATCCGGAAGGAACTTCTGCGCGGTCAATCCCGGATCACCGATATAGCCGCGACTAACGTTTGCTCCACCGACATACAACTCACCGCGAGCGCCAATAGCTACCGGGTTGAATTGCTGATCCAGAACATACGCCTGAGTGTTGGCAACGGGCTTACCGATGGACACACTCGTTGCCGTTCTTTCGAGATCGCACATCGTGGAGACGACGGTCGCTTCCGTAGGTCCATAGGTGTTTACCAGCCGCACACGTGGTCCAACGTTTCTGTGCCATTGCTCGACTCGTTCAGCCAGCGCCTTGTCTCCGCCGATGATCACCAACCGCACGTCGCTGGCTGCAGCCCAATCATTGGGAACCGCTGAATAGAACAAGTCAGGAAGAGGGATCAGTTCGTGCCAGTAGCTGGTGGGAAGATCCAGCACTGTTAACTTCTTTTCCCGGCACTCCTGCAGAAACTCTGCCGGAGCTTTTGGCACTTCGCCGTCACGCAGCACGAGAGTCGCACCGCAGGTCAGGCTCATGAAGATCTCTTCCACACTGGCGTCGAAGTTAAATGGCGAGAATTGAAGAATGCGATCTTCCGGTACGATCTCGTATGCGAGACTCACCGCCCGAATGTAGTTGGCCAGCGAACCGTGTTGGACCATCACGCCTTTCGGTGTTCCGGTCGAGCCTGAGGTGTAGATGACGTATGCGAGATTGTCGACAGTTGCGGCAGGCGCCGGATCGGCATCACTCTCCGCGTCGATCGCATCAGCGTTAAGCCTCAAAAACTGTTGGTCGAGTACCAGCGAGGCGCCACTATCCTCGATCATGAACGCTAAACGTTTGTCCGGATATGACGGATCGAGCGGCACGTAAGCGCCACCTGCCTTGAGCACTCCCAGCACGCACGTCAGCATTGCCGCCGAACGCGGAACGCAGATGCCGACACGCACCTCAGGCCCAACGCCGCGCCTGCGCAGGTAGTGGGCTAACCGGTTGGCGCGTTTGTTCAATTCGCGATAGCTCAGCGTTTCCTGGCCTGCCGCAATCGCGATCCGATCTGGGCCAGCGGCCGCGCGCTTGGCGATCGACTCATGCACGCAGAAGAGCGGCCCAAAATTCGCGCGCGTTTCGTTCCAGTCGTACAAAATTTGTTGGCGTGTTGCGTCTGAGAGGATTGGCAGCGCAGACAGGCTGACTGACGGATCGGACACGATACTCTCGAGCAGGATTCGCAAATGTTCGCTCAGACGTTCGATGGACGATGCGTCAAAGAGATCGGTGTTGTACTCGAACGACACATCGAGTCCGGAATCGACTTGAGCTATCGTTAACGACAGCTCGAACTGCGCGGCCTGCTGGTCCAACGCTATCGATTCCACCGGTAAGTCGCCGAGTTTCAAGGTCGTGTCGCCTTGCTGAAATGCAAACATCGCCTGAAACAAAGGTGAGCGCGCCGGATCGCGTTCCGGTTGCAACTGTTTCACCAACAGATCGAACGGATAATCCTGATGGTCGAAAGCCGCGAGCGTCGTCTTGCGCGTGTCGGCGAGAAGCTCCGAGAACGATCGCTCGCCTGAAAGCCTCGCGCGCAGCACCAGTGGATTGACGAAGTAACCGATTGTTCCCGCAAATTCCGCCGAGCCACGGCCCGACGACGGCGACCCGACCAGGATCTCCTCCTGGTCTGTATATCGATACAGCAGCACCTGAAACGCGGCGAGCAGGGTCATGAACAAAGTGGCTTCATGACTCAACGCCAGTCCCTTCAATCGCTGCGTCAAATGGTGGTCCAACGTTGTTGACACTGACGCGCCCCGATAAGTCTGAACCGGAGGACGCGCGCGATCCGCCGGGAGGTCGAGCACCGGCAGCTCGCCTGCTAACTGCTGTAGCCAGTAAGTTCTTAAACGCTCACCTTCGGGACCTGCGAGCATCGTAGTCTCGCGGCGAACGTAGTCTGAATAGGAGCGT
>JAICQI010000331.1 GCA_025937955.1 Pyrinomonadaceae bacterium | reverse complement strand
GTACCACTCAAAGCCCGAAATCTCAACCTGAAATGGGCGCCTCAAACTAATAAGACTTTGTCTCGTGAAGACTTTGTGGTAAACACTTTTGCGAGCATCCCAAACTAAGTACCGAGGAAACCCAATGCGACCAGGAAACTCTATTCGACTGCTCTCTATCTTTGTTTGCACGCTGCTTTCTTTGCTACTCGCAGGCTGTCAGCCCGGACCTTCCGGCGGCGGATCCGGCGATGCCGGAACGAAGCACAAACTCGCTTTCGTGACGAACAATGCGTCTGAGTTCTGGACCATTGCCCGTAAAGGCACGGAGAAGGCTGCCAAGGACATTCCGAACATTGAAGTCGAATTCAGGATTCCCGCTGACGGAACCGCCGCGGAACAACAGCGCCAGGTCGACGATCTACTGGCCAAAGGTATTCACGGTATCGCCATCAGTCCTGTCGATCCGAAGAACCAAACGGCGATGCTTAACCGCGCCGCTTCACAAACACTCGTGGTAACGCAGGACAGCGACGCACCTGACAGCGATCGCTCCTGTTACATCGGCACCGACAACGTTGCCGCGGGTCGTCAGGCCGGCGAGCTGGTTAAAGAAGCGTTGCCACAAGGCGGCAAGATCATGGTCTTCGTCGGCGTGCTCGATGCGGCCAACGCTCAGCAACGTTACCAGGGTTTGAAGGAAGCACTTGCGGGATCCAACGTATCAATTATCGACGTGCGCACTGACAACACCGATCGCGTGCGCGCAAAATCAAATGCGTCCGACACGCTCGTCAACAATCCTGACATCGCCGGAATGGTCGGGCTGTGGTCGTACAATGGACCAGCAATCCTTGCGGCCGTCAGAGAAGCGAACAAACTCGACAAAGTGAAGATCATCGCCTTCGACGAAGAAGACGAAACTCTGACCGGAATCAAAGACGGTGCGATTTACGCCACCGTTGTTCAGCAACCATTTGAGTTTGGCTACCAGTCGATGGCGTTAATGTCGAAAGTCTTGAATGGCGACAAGTCCGGGATTCCGGCCAGCAAGCAGATCTTCGTGCCAACGATTGCCGTCAAGAAAGCTGACGTCGAAGAGTTTATTAAGAAGATCAACGCTCTCCGCGGGCGCACCTAAACTTACCTGTGGCGACGAACATCCCAATCCTCGAAATGGAGGGAGTCAGCAAACGGTTCCCAGGGGTTGTTGCGCTCGATCACGTTAGCCTGAACGTAGGCACGGGTGAGATCGTCGCACTGATCGGCGAGAACGGCGCCGGGAAGTCGACGCTGATGAAGATCCTCGGTGGCGCGATCGAACGCGATGCCGGCAGTATTAAGATCAACGGCGAGCCCGTTGAGATACGCTCGCCACGGGAAGCCAGCGCGCTCGGCATTGAGTTTATTCACCAGGAGCTCAGCGTGCTCGACAATCTCGACGTGGGCGCAAATATCTTCCTGCGTCGTGAGCCCACCTTTGGCGGTCCTCTTAAACTGATCGATCGCAAACGCATCTACCGCGAGTCTGATGAGATCCTGAACCAGCTCGGCGTCGGTGTTTCGAGCCGCACGCCGCTAAGTCAACTCTCAATCGCACAACAGCAACTGGTGGAGATCGCACGGGCGATCAGCACAGGCGCGCGGATCATCATCATGGATGAGCCGACGTCGAGTTTGACGCTTACAGACACACGACGTCTGCTCGAGCTGGTTAAGGATCTCAAGGCCCAGAACGTCAGCATCATCTACATCTCGCACCGCATGCACGAAGTCGAAGAGATAGCGGATCGTGCTGTCGTGCTTCGTGATGGTAAGAATGCGGGCGAGATCCAGGGTAGCGAGATCACGCACGAGCGCATGGTGCGAATGATGGTCGGGCGAGACCTGAAAGACTTCTTCAAAGGCGCTGCGGGGAATGGCGGGCGGCCGAAAAGCGACGGCGGCGGTTTTGAAGTGCGACGGTTGCGCACGTTGAGATATCCAAATCACCGGCTCGCTTTCAACGTCGCGAAGGGCGAAGTGCTCGGGTTCGCGGGACTCGTCGGCGCGGGACGTTCTGAAGTAGCGAGAGCGATCTTTGGGGTTGAGGAAGCATTGGAGACTGAGGTCGCGCTCAATGGCAAGGACTTGAGCATTCGAGGTCCGCGGGACGCGATCGGCCATGGCATTTATCTGATTCCTGAAGATCGACGCCTGTCAGGGCTCATCGTGGATTTCAACGTGCGCGAGAATATTTCGTTGCCGAATCTCGAGAGCTATTCGTCGGGTAAGATCATCAACCGGGCGAAAGAAACGAAGGCCGCGATCGATGCCTGTAAAGCGATCAATATCAAGACGCCGTCGCCGGAGATGCGGGCGGCGAATCTCAGCGGCGGCAATCAGCAAAAGGTCGTGTTGGCGAAGTGGCTGTCGTTCGCGCCGCGGGTGTTGATTTTTGACGAACCGACGCGCGGGATCGACGTGGGAGCAAAGACTGAGATTTACCAGCTCATCCGCAATCTTGCGGCAGAGGGTGTGTCGGTGATCGTGATCAGTAGTGAGATGGAAGAGGTGCTCGGCATCAGCGACCGCATCGCGGTGATGCACGAGGGGCGATTAACCGGAATTCTTGAGCGTTCACAGTTCAGCGAAGAGGCAGTCATGCGTCTCGCCACCGGAACGGAAGGATAGCCACAAAAAGGCACAAAAGGCACAAAAGAATTTTTTGAGCTGAAAGGATCGAGGATTACGCTATCTAAAAATTGGTTTTCATTTTGTGCTTTTTGTGCCTTTTTGTGGCAAATATAAGGATTAGGCGCTTATGAAAAAAGAGCTCGGCATCTTTGTCCTGCTAATCGTTCTCTGCATCATCGTTTCGATCGTCAACCCCAATTTCCTGCTCCCGATCAATCTTCAGAACCTCGCGCGGCAGATAGGCGCGTTTGGGATCTTTAGTATCGGTCTCGGGCTGGTAATCATCACTGGCGGCATCGAGTTGTCAGTGGGGTCGATGATGGCGCTGCTCGGTGTGGTGTTGTCGATGATGTTGACGGAATGGGGATTCGGCGCGCCGTTGGGCGTGTTGGCGATCATCGGCATAGCGATGGTCCTGACCCTGGGCCACGGACTGCTGATCACTCGCCTGAACATGCAGCCGTTCATCGTCACGCTTTGCGGGCTGCTGTTTTATCGCGGCCTTGCTCGCTTCGTCACCAAAGATGAAACAAAAGGGTTCGGCACTGTTGAAGGTCTCGACTTCCTTCGCTACCTTGCCAACGGCAACCTGTTTGGCATACCAATGCCCTTCGTGCTGCTGCTGATTATCAGTGCGATTACATGGGTGGTGCTGCATCGCTCAGTTTACGGACGCTATCTTTTTGCCACCGGCCGCAACGCGGAAGCATCACGTTACGCCGGTATCAACACCAACCAGATCATCACGTTCACTTACGTGATTGCCGGTGCGTTGACTGCAATCTCAGGAATTATCTTCGCCTTTTACACCAACTCCGTCTCACCCGCGAATCACGGCAATGCCTACGAGCTCTACGGCATCGCAGCGGCGGTGCTTGGTGGCTGTTCGTTGCGTGGCGGTGAGGGATCGGTGGTCGGAATACTGATTGGTACCGCGCTACTGCAAGTGTTGCGCAACCTCGTTAACCTGCTCGGCATTCCGAGCTCACTCGACTTCGCGGTGATGGGAGCAGTGATCCTGATCGGCGTGATGGCGGATCAGATCTTCACTGAGCGACGTAATCGACGGCAAGTTACGCTAATGCGCGAGACGACCGCTCGTTAATGGAGAATCGAATGAGACAACATCGAATTTTTTCCTACTTCCTGCTTGTGCTCCTGCTGGCATCCTGTGCGCTCGTCGCCCACGCGCAGGCCACCGTCACGAAAGCAAGCTTTGGCAAAACCGCTGCCGGCGAAAACGTCGATCTCTACACGCTACGAAACACAAAAGGCGTCGAAGCGACGATCACGAACCTCGGGGGCATCGTTGTCTCACTCAAAGTTCCCGATAAAAATGGAAAGTTTGACGATGTAGTGCTCGGCTTCAACGATCTCGACAGCTACCTGAAGCCACACCCTTACTTTGGCGCGCTGATCGGCCGTTACGGTAATCGCATCGCCAAAGGACGATTCACGCTCAACGGCGTCGAGTACAAGCTCGCTGTCAACAATGGCGAGAACCATTTGCACGGCGGAATCAAAGGATTCGATAAAGTTATCTGGACCGGCAGAGAATCGAGAACCAAGGCGGGACCGGCAGTTACCTTGACTTACCTCAGCAAGGACGGCGAGGAAGGTTACCCGGGAAATCTCAATGTCACCGTTGTTTATACGTTAACGAACAACAACGAACTGAAGATCGATTACTCAGCAACCAGCGACAAAGATACCGTCACCAATCTCACGCATCACTCGTATTTCAATCTGGCCGGCGAAGGTAACGGCGACATTCTCAATCACCAGGTCCTGATTAGAGCGACTCGCTTTCTGCCGACCGATGCGGGCTCGATTCCTACCGGGGAATTAAGAAGAGTAACGGGAACGCCATTCGACTTTCTAAAACTGACCGCAATCGGCGCGCGGATCAATCAGGACGAGGAACAACTAAAACTCGGCAATGGTTACGATCACACCTGGATCATCAACGGCCGGCCCGGCACGCTGCGACTGGCAGCCCAGGCGTACGAACCCACCTCGGGTCGCAGAATGCAAGTGTGGTCCACCGAACCCGGCATGCAGTTTTATACGGGAAACTTTCTGGACGGAACGCTAACCGGGAAGGCAGGCAAGATCTATCAACGGCGCTCCGGTTTCTGTTTCGAGACCCAACATTATCCCGACTCGCCCAATCAACCCGCCTTTCCGACGACAACGCTCAAGAAAGGCACAACGTACCGCTCAACGACAATTTACAAGTTTCTTAGTAGTTGAGAATAGAACAAGTCAGGAAGAGGGGCTTGCCCCGCTCGTCGAACTCACCCAACAGCGGGGGCAAGCCCCTCTTCCTGACTTGTTCTTGCCTAACTGACTGGTTCTTGTCTAACTATAAAGGCAATCGCAAGCGCGCCTCACAGCCCCGAAGCTGTGCTCGATTCTCGAGCGTCAACGTACCTCCATGCGCTTCGGCAATCTGTCGCGACAGCACGAGACCAATTCCCGATCCTTGCGCCTTCGTCGTAAAAAACGGCACGAAGAGGTTCGCTGTGCTGGCGAGTCCCGGACCTTCGTCGCGGACCCAGACTTCGACCTGCCCATTCTTCTGCTGCCAGCCAACATCGACCTTGCCGTGCGTTTCCATCGAAGCATCGACGGCATTCCGCACGAGGTTGATCAGCAACTGTTCGAGCTGGACGTCGTCTCCCTGGACCACGACGTCCGGACCTGAAACGACATTCACCGGGAGACGCGTCTCCAAACTCGCCACGCGCGACACGAGGGCGCCGATCTTCAACGGTTCGAGTCGCGGCGGGGGCAGTCGTGCCAGCTTCGAATACGACTCCACGAAACGCGCCAGCGAATCCGCGCGCGAAGAGATCACTGCGAGACCGCGTTGCATGTCTTCGCGCCAATCCGGTGGCTCCGGTTCCCTGCCCATCAGGTCTGCCAGACTTCCCGCCACCGATTTGATTGGCGCCAGAGAGTTGTTCAGCTCGTGACCGAGGACGCGCAACAGTCGCTGCCACGCTGTGCGTTCCTCTTCGCGAAGCGCTTGACTCAGATCGGTCAACACCAGCAACTGATGTTGCGCGCCACCTTCGCGAAAGGTGCTGCGACGAATGTCCCAGCGTCCCACGCCACCCGGAAATACCATCTGCATCGTTTGCGGCGTCGAGCCGGATGAGTTAAGACAAGCCAGGAGTCCGAGCTCTGTGGCGGTCCGACCGAGTAAACGTGCCGATGGTTGGGCCAACAGTCGCTCACCGGAGCGATTGACGAGTTGCAGCCGTTGCTCGCCGTCGAAGGCAAATACCGCGACATCGATCTCGGCCATGACGGTGCGCAAGAGTGCCGTGGCTTCCATCGCGCCGAGTCGTTGTTCGCGCAACGTTTGGCCGAGGTCGTTCACTTCCAACATCACTTCGCCGAGCGCGTCGCCCGTGAGCGCACGGCGCCCGCGAATCGAGTAGTCGCCTTCGCGGATGGCGGCGAGGATGTTCGAAAGCGTTTGCAACGGACGGACGATGCGGCTCTTGAGATTGAAGGCGATGCCGAGCCACAGCAGGACGAGCAACAGATCGATGGTCCATTGCACCTGTGCGGAATAGCCGTCGTACCAGAGGAGGAAAGCGCACAGCCCGACGGCGGGGAAACCGGCGAACATCGCGAGGAGCGTGATTCGCCTTTCGAACTTCAGACGATGCCCACGCCTCAGTTCCGGATCGAGAGATGAGTAGGACAGGACCTGCTTTGGTGGCGGCTTAACGGGCGTACTCACATGAGCAATTTAGCCACAAAAAGGCACAAAAGTCACAAAAATAGGTCCTATAGGTCGAACAGGACCTATCAGACAAGAACAAGTCATTAGACAGGAACAAGTCATTAGACAGGAACAAGTCATTAGAGAAGAACAAGTCATTAGACAAGAACAAGTCAGGAAGAGGGGCTTGCCCCCGCTGCTGGGTAAGTTCGCGGAGCGGGGCAAAGCCCCTCTTCCGGACTTGTTCTATTCTTCAATTACTAACTGATCTAT
>JAICQI010000137.1 GCA_025937955.1 Pyrinomonadaceae bacterium | reverse complement strand
TAACCAATTATTGAACCTTGTGCTTCTTGTGCGCGGAAAACATCATTCTGCCACGTTACGTTCAATTGGTGCATCACGCGATAGTGGTTTCAGTAGAATCCAAATTTCTAAACGTACATCCAAATGTCGCAATGATTTCGTTTCCACAAGCAAAATCCATTCACTTACAAAACTGACCGTATTAGCAGGGCTATATGATCTATGAGAATGCTGGCATTCAGCTTGCGAACTACATCACTCCCCTAAAACACAACTGAACTGATTTCACGATAACCTCCCTCCCACACTTCGGTCGGCGCAGTTGTTTTGCGTTTCGCCCCGACAGCTTGGTCCCCGACAAAACTCAAAAGTCACGAAACGATCACAGATCGAACTGATGTCTCGTTTCCCGGTCCGTGCATCCCGACTGCCGGCATGAAAACCGATGGGAGATCAATAAATGAGCAATACACAATCGGGATTGACTGCTTCCAGGAAAAACAACCGAACGCTAATCGTGCGCATGCTCCTCAACAAGCGTGCTTACTTAATTGCCTTCACGTTACTCGCGTCTGTATTGGTCTTAAGCTTGACTACTACTGATGCTCCAGTAAGCGCGCAAGGTGGCTTCCCCGATCCGAATGCCAATTGCCCGCATGCAACCTGTGGCGAAGTCTCACCGTTCGTTCCAATGCAAAGTACAGAGGCCGTTCACATGGGCCTTGTTTGGAAAAGAAATTCTCCGACCCCAAAGATACTTTTCCACGCCAGATTCCCCGAGTACACACCAAATGACGTTTCAGATCCCGCCTTGATTGATCTGGCTATTTCCCGAGGCGCCTGGACCACCCCCGGGTTGCAGTTCAACTCGTCGTTGAGAGACGTACTGCACGGCTTCGATCCGTTCCTTGGACTGGGAACAAATCGTACCGCAGACGATTCCTTTCAGAGACTCACTTACGGTGGCTATCTCCTGCGGCAAGGTTTGAGCCAGAGCGTACCGACCCGCATCGTCGCCAACCGTGTAATGGAGCGACAATTAATATTTGATCTGGCACACCCCGACGCGTTCAAGAACACGGGCAAGTTCCATACAGCCCTGCTTGATGAGAACGATTTCGCGCTTAATCGAGCGGCATTCAGCGAAAACGGCTACTCAAAAGGCATGTTCTATAACACGTATTGCAATGCACGCGTGACTCTGGCTGATGGGCGTGTCTACGTCTTTGGCGGTCACGACATGCAGAGCAATAACGGGCTGTACAAGGTCAATATTTTCGATCCTGAAACTGAAACGTGGGTTCCCCGTCGCGAGCCGTGCACCCGATCAAATTGGACCAAAGATCCATTTGGCGTTCAGTTATTCGCTAGCAATCCGAACGCGCAGTTTTATCCGAACTGCGACCAGAGAAATCAACAGAGCACACAACCTTCTGAGCCTTCGGATCAGAAGTATGCGCGCTGGTATCCGTCAGCTATTCCCTTGCCAAACGGAATGGTGCTGGTGGTTGGCGGCTTCGATCAGGACAATACAATCCCGCCGGACCCAAACCGCGTTACCAAGGGAATTCAGAACATTTCTCAAACAGACACGGCATTCACCGCGAGTCGCGTGAACCAGGTCGTGGCCGAGCTCTACGATCCGAAGACTGACCGGAATATTGCGCTGGAAAACGCGCGCATGGCCTTTCCACTCTATCCACAGCTCGAGGTGGTTCAAACAGGGCCACGGAAAGACGATTGGGTGGTCTGCACGTTCGATGGCGAGAAAGATTATGGCAGTGAATTGATCCCAGGAGGAGCGCGATTCGGTGTGGGTGGAGGAACACCACCGTTTACAAAAGGAAACACCTGGTGCCTCGACGTACTCGGCGCTGTAAAGGATCCGAACCGAAACGTTCCCGCAAAGAATCACTGGAAACTTGTCGATACGGCTTCCGAAGTAAGACCTTACTGTTGTCCAACAGCGAGTCTGATCGAAATTGATGGAGACGGTCACACGGTCTCACATAAGTGGTTCATGATTTCCGGACAGGACGCCAATGGAGATCAGACTGGAACAGTCGAGGTCATTGACTTCACTGATCCAAATCCGCGTTGGGAGATTGTCGGCAGCATCCTGCAGCCGTTGTCTACGACCAAGGCTGTTCTGCTTCCTGATGGCAAAGTGCTTATTGGACAAGGCGTGAACCGTTCATCAAATTGCAATGTCAGCGGAAGACCTTGCACATTTGAAGAGAAAGAGGGTCATCATTTCCAAATGTTCGATCCGGCAACAGGCGTGGTAACGAAGCTTGCAAAAACAACTGTTTCGCGCGGCCTGCACGGCACTGCGACCTTGCTGCCGGATGGCTCAGTGTTCTTTGCCGGAGAAAATCGCGAAGCGCTGGTTCGACCGGACGATCCATCATTTCCGTTACTGACGTCTTATGCGGGCTTACTTCCCGCGGGCGATCCGGATCAGGGCGTGCCGGTAGGACAACTATTCTTCCCACCATACCTGTTCAAGCAGGACGGTAGCCGAGCGGCGCGGCCCGTAATCACGAATGCACCGGAAGATATCTCTTATGGTGGCCATTTCGATATCAAGGTGGCAGGTAATCCGAGCCAGATTTCGTCCGTGGTAATGCTTCGCAGCGATCACAATACACATAGCCTGACTACCGGTGATCGCTATGTGAAGCTTTCATTTCGCCAGAAAGGCGCAGCTAACAAAGGAGAAATTCGCATAAGAGCACCGAAGTTGCCGGCGCAAGCCGTGCCGGGAATCTACATGCTGTTTGTTCTTGATGGGTCCGGGGTTCCCAGTTTGTCTAAACGCGTCTACCTGCAATAGCGGTTTGACGTTTCCACATAACGATCGAGGGAGGTAACGAATGAGGAAGACAATAAGTATCTTTGGGGTATTGATTGCTTGCTTGATGTTTTCTGCGGTAGCGAAAGCGGATCAACTCGTCTTCACCACGACACTGACCGGCGCGCAGGAGGTGCCACCAAGTGGTTCGCCGGGAATTGGCAGTGCGCTGGTGACGTTCGACACCGTGACGAACCTGTTGACACTTAACGTCTCATTTTCCGGGCTGGTTAGCCCAACAGTTGCATCTCACATCCACTGCTGCACGCTACCCGGCGCCAATGCCATGGTCGCCACCCAGGTTCCAAGCTTTGCTGGGTTTCCACTTGGCGTGACGACGGGAACGTATCTACAAACATTCGACATGTCTCTTGCGTCGAGTTACAACCCGGCGTTCATCACTGCACAAGGCGGGACAGTGGCACAAGCGCAGGCTGCCTTTGTTGCTGGGTTAATCAGTGGCCAGACCTATTTAAATATCCACACCTCGCAGTTTCCCGGCGGCGAGATTCGCGGACAACTACAAGCTGTGCCTGAACCTACCACGATGCTGCTGTTAGCATCAGGACTTTTCGGAGTAGCAGGAGCCATACGGAAAGGTCGCAGACGCAGCTGAGAGAACGAGTCGTACTTGAACAAGGTCAGTACCGCCCGCGGTACTGACCTACTCGTTTGCTAACCAAGCTCCTTCGTTCGAAGCCGAAGTGAATTGGCAATGACAGAAACGGAACTGAAGCTCATTGCGGCCGCCGCGATCATCGGGTTCAGCAACAACCCAAAGAACGGGTAAAGCACTCCTGCTGCGATCGGCACTCCAGCCGCGTTGTAAATGAACGCAAAGAAGAGGTTCTCTTTGATGTTCTTCATCGTCGCGCGGCTCAAACGAATTGCCCTCACAATTCCGCGCAAGTCTCCTTTAACCAATGTCACGCCGGCGCTCTGCATCGCTACGTCTGTGCCTGTACCCATCGCGATCCCAACATGAGCCTGAGCGAGTGCGGGTGCGTCATTGATGCCATCTCCCGCCATCGCGACCTTTCGTCCTTCAGCCTGGAAGCGCTTCACGATTTCGGCTTTTTGATTTGGCAGAACCTCGGCGACAACTTCGTCAATGTTGAGTTTTCGAGCCACGGCTTCCGCCGTTGTCCGGCTGTCGCCGGTGAGCATCACGACCTTGATTCGCTGCTGGTGGAGCTCGCGAATAGCTTCGGGCGTACTCTCCTTAACCGGATCGGCGACTCCCAGCAATCCCGCCGGTTTGTCGTCTACAATCACAAACATCACTGTTTGTCCTTCAACACGATAGTTTTCAGCTCGCGCGGCGAGTTCGCTCGCATCGATTCCTGCTTCTTCAAGCAAAGCACGATTACCTAGCCCGACGGAGTGCCTGTTAACCGTTCCTTTAACACCTTTTCCAGTAATTGATTCAAACGCTTCAGCCTTCGCTAACTGCACCCCGCGCTCCTGAGCGCCGGAAACAATTGCGGCCGCCAGTGGATGTTCACTACCTCGCTCGAGGCTAGCCGCGAGTTGAAGGAGTTCGTGTTCGCTGAACCCTTGCACCGGTAGTACGGTTATCAGCTTCGGTTTGCCTTCGGTCAACGTGCCGGTCTTATCAACAACGAGTGTGTCGATTTCGCGAAGTACTTCGATAGCTTCAGCGTTCTTAAACAAAACTCCCGCTTGTGCACCCTTACCTGTAGCGACCATGATCGACATCGGAGTTGCCAACCCAAGCGCACAAGGACACGCAATAATGAGCACTGCAACGGCGTTGATGATTGCATACGCCATCTGTGGTTCCGGACCAACTGTGGCCCACACGACAAAGGTCACGATGGCGATGAGTATTACCGTTGGAACAAAGTAACTGGACACGACGTCAGCCAGTTTCTGAATAGGCGCACGACTGCGTTGCGCTTCAGCCACCATCTGTACGATCTGCGACAACAGTGTTTCAGCCCCAACGCGGTCCGCCTGGATCACCAGTGAACCCGTGCCATTAATCGTTGCACCGATTACCCGATCACCCTGCTTCTTTTCGACTGGAATCGGCTCACCCGTAACCATGGCTTCATCCACTGCACTCGTTCCTTCAGCTACTACGCCATCCACGGGGATCTTCTCGCCTGGCCGTACCCGCAAGAGGTTACCTTTCATCACTTGGTCCAGCGGCACGTCTTCCTCACTTCCGTCATGACGAATCCGGCGTGCCGTTTTCGGCGCCAAGCCGAGTAGCGCTTTGATTGCGGCGCTGGTTGAACTGCGCGCTTTCAATTCCAAAACCTGGCCCAGGAGCACCAGCGTTGTAATAACCGCAGCCGCTTCGAAATAAACAGGAACACTGCCCGCGTGATCGCGAAATGAGTGTGGGAAGATTTGCGGGAAGAGTGTCGCAATGAGGCTGTAGACATAAGCGACACCCACGCCTAGGCCGATCAACGTGAACATATTGAGACTGCGGTTTACGAGTGAGTACCAAAAGCGCACGAAGAAGGGCCAACCACCCCAAAGCACTACCGGTGATGCAAGCGCTAAGGAAATCCAGGTAACAGATCTTGCTCCGAGGAAAGTACGCAACGGATCTCCAGGAATCATTTCGCTCATCGCCAGCACGATCAAAGGCAGTGATAGAGCCGCACTGAGCCAGAACCGCCGGCGCATGTCGATTAGCTCTACATTTTCTTCCTCGGCGACGGCGGTGCGGGCTTCGAGCGCCATTCCGCAGATCGGACAAAACCCCGGCCCATCACGGACAATCTGCGGATGCATCGGACAGGTGTAATCACCCGCGGGCAATGGATGTTGTTTTTTGGGTTCAATCGGAGAGATTGCAGCCAATGAAGGAGTTGCTATATATCGCTCCGGAGTCTCTTGAAATTTCCTTCGACAGTGGACACTGCAGAAGTCGTAAGTGTGCCCTTTGTATTCAAAAGATCCTGCCGCGGTATCCGGATTTACTGACATCCCGCACACTGGATCTTTGACATCCTGAACCACAGCAAGTGATTTACTCATAACCTTTTCTTCTTTAACCCTGTCGTTTGCTGATTGATAGCGTGGTCTATGTGAGAACCTTCGATCAATCCGCAAACATGTCCGGCAACATCCCCTCTTTCGTCCCACTCGGCAAGGGCTGTTGCCAATTCGTTTCGATACCGTTTCATCTCGCGCATGCGTGCATCTAATTCGGCCAGTCGATTTCTCACAATTTCGCGAACCTCGGCACATGGACTCTGGCCCGCGCGCCTGTCGCCGATAATTCGTTTGATCTCATCGAGAGAGAAACCAAGTACTTGAGCGCGTTTAATGAAATCCAACCGGTCAAGCACATCAGCGTTATAGATCCGATAGCCGCTCTCAGTGCGCGAAGGTGAATCCAACAGACCGCTCTTTTCATAGAAACGAAGCGTTTCTATTCCGATCCCAGTCGCTTTCGCCACTTCACCTATCTTCATACAAAGTATTCTAAACCCTGTAGCCGACTACAGAGTCAAGCGCCTTCTTAGGTTTCTTTATCCACTGATTACACAGATTCTTTTAATCGATCTGTGTAAGGAGCGAAATCAGGGCACTACCCACTCTCTACGGGTGCTTATGTCCGGGCATTGCGGCCGGAGCCTCCACGATCCCTTCGCGCATCCTCCGCATGACTTCGTCGTACATGTCGGGTGGTAACACACGCACAAGCGTCATCATGCCCATCACCGAAGCGGTCCATCCCGGTGGAAGCCCGTACGTCTGTGGCTTTGCAACTTCTTTGTCCATGATCATCATCATGTCCTGCGGAAAACCCGGAACACGTTTCTTTGCGGCGTCGTCCTGCATGTTCGCGTGACCTGCATGCCGGTCCTGCGCGACGAGATTCGAGGTGTTGCGCTCCTGCTGCGTACTCTCTCCCATTCCTCGTCCCAACTTCGGTCCCAGATCCTCCGACAACGCATTGTCCTGACGCACGATTCCCATCCCTTCTTCCATGCCACCTCCGGTTTGTATTCCGTGGCCGGCATGGGACATTGGACCAACCATCGAAACCATCTGGTTCATCATGTGGTGTGGAAGATGACAGTGGAACATCCAATCGCCCGGATAGATCGCCTCGAACTCAACATCGCGCGCCTGCGCTACACCAACCAGCACAGTGTTACCGGGATACCATCCCGTTTCGGGAATGCGACCGCCCTCTGTTCCCGTCACGAAAAACTGGTGCCCATGGATGTGCATCGGATGGTGGTCCATCCCGAGATTCACGACTCGCAAACGAACCCGTTCACCCTGCTTTACGATCAGCGGCGTTGTTGCCGGTCCGGCCTTGCCATTGATCGTCAACCAGTTGAACTCCATTGCTAAAGAGTTCGGCACCGGATTATTCGGCAACAGAGCCCACTCCTGGAGAATCAGTCCAAAGTCTTTGTGGCAATGCGGCTTGTTGGGAATTTTTGGGTGGACGACAAACAGGCCAATCATGCCCATCATCTCCTGCATGGCCCCGTGTGAGTGGTAGAAGAATGTACCGTTCTGATTAACTGTAAACTCGTATGTGAAAGATTCGCCCGGCTCGATTGGAGGCTGACTAATAAAAGGAGTGCCGTCCATGTGTACCGGCACCTCTAAGCCGTGCCAATGAATCGTCGTGGATTCAGGTAGTTTGTTATGAAGAACTACACGAACACGATCGCCTTCATCAATTTCGATCGTCGGGCCGGGAATGCTGCCGTTGTAACCCCAGCCAACCATTTCTTTCATACCGGGAATTAGTTGGGTTTTGACAACCTCGGCGGTTAGGTGAAAAACCTTTACACCGTTGTCCAGAGTCCATTGCAGCTTCGGTATGTCGGGACTCTCGACCGGCACTCTTGCAACACCGCTCGTCGCAGGCACAACATTTTTCTTCGGCGGAGCCTGTGGCTGCGGTTTGCCGTGGCCCTCGTGCTGCGCGGAAACAATGCTGTTGCTCGCTAATAAGCCGGCTCCTAACAGTCCCGACTTCTTCAGAAAATCTCGTCTGCTGTCACTCATTTGATTGCTCCTAAGTTAGAAAACCCTTCTGTTCCTTCGCTCCGCCGGTTAAGCGGATCCAACCCGCCCTCCAGTAAAAAGCCACGCAGCTCAATCGCACGCTGACGAAGTTGAATCAGCGCTTGCGCGTACTCAACCTCGACCTGAAAGAGTGTTCGCTGAGCGATTAAGACCTGCGGGTACGCAGCCGCCATTTGACGGAAATTGGCGAGGTAGGTTCGATAAGCTTCGCGCGCTTTCGGCACTACCTGCGTTCGATATCTGTCTGCCATTTGCTGCGCGTTGCGATACTCGCGGAAGCCGCCGGCGAAACGTGATCTCAATACCAATTGCAAACGCTCGAGATCGCGCTCGGCGATCGCGAGCTCGGCTTCAGACGCTGCAATGCCACCCTGGTTTCGATTGAAGATCGGGACGTTAACGCCGACCTCGAGCCGTCCCTCCAAACCTTTTCGACGACCAGCAACAGAGGGCGACACTGGCTCGAAACGCTCGTAGTTGTAACCGAGTCCACCACGGAGGAAGAGATCCGGAACACGTTCGGCACGCGCACGCGCCACCACCGCTCGAGCACGCTCGACTTCCGTGCGCGCCACTCTAAGGTCGGGACTTTGGGTGAGCAACGAGTCGAGCAACTGCGTTTCGTTTAGCGACTGGAGTTCGTCTTCCGGTGTCGTAGCGAGACGTGCCGGCGCGAGTTGAGGATTACCAACCATCGCGGCTAATGCACGCCACGATCGCTGCCAGTCATTTTGCGCACGCAGGAATTCGATCTCGGCTCGTTCGGCCTCGATCTCTATCTCTAACTGGTCGGGCCGATCGGCCTGGCCAACGTTTGCAAGCTCCTTCGTTATGTCCACAGCCTCTCGGGCCAACTGCGACAGATCGTCGCGCAGTTCGACTAACCGCTGCGCGCCCAGAGTTTCGTAGTAGAGGACGCGAATGGCGTTCGTAACCCGCAGACGCTGCGCTTCGGCAAGAATGACCGCCTGGTCTTTCTCCCGCTCAAACACACGTTGCGCCTTGCTCAGCTTGCCGCCCAAAGGGATGGTCTGTTCTACAAAGACGCCTTGTTCAGCAGTTTCACCTGGCGATTTAAACGCAAATTCTTCGAGGAAATAACCGGCCACAGGATTGGGAAACAGACCCGCTTGGCGCCGGCGACCCTCGGCTGCGCGAATCGACGCGTCGGCCTGTGCCAGCGTGGGATTTCGCTGCGTTGCCATCTGCTCGAGATCTTCCAACTTCAGCACTGGTCCAGCCGGAATTACCTCACGTCTCGTACGAACTATTTCCTGCGCAGGCGATGGCGTGGCTTGAGCAGACGGCATCTGATGTGTTCCATGGCCGGTCTGTGGCGTGCCCTGCGGGACAGGAGTGCCCGATTGAATTGGGGATGGCATTGGTGTTGGACTTGCCATCGGCGTTGCAGATGCTTTCGGTCGAGCGGCGCGTTGTGTGGCAGGAGTGCGACGCTTGGGCGTGGTCGATCTTTTTCGTGTCGTAGTCTTTGGTTTCGGTTTCGCCGCCGGCATCTTTTTCATGTCGTGCCCTTCGTGTTGCGGCAATGCAGAGGTGCTCATTGTTAGTACAAGTGTGAGCACCAAAGCCGCGCGCCACAGCTTGCGGCAATTAATCAACGAATTCATGTATCCCCCCGAGGCTCGCCTTTCGGCGAAACAGAAGTTTTTAATTGAAACGCAGTGCATACAGGCGTTCGCCTGCGCACCATCGCTAACGGATTGGACGGAGGGAACTAAATCCGGAAGGTGTTAATGAGGACGTGTTTGGGCCTGCTTGCTTTACCAGGTGGCCCGTGCTCTCTTGGTGTTAATACTGCAACCCGCGCAATCGGACGCAGGGCGACTCGAACTGGAACATCGAGGTCTGACGAGCGCTTCACCGTATCGGCTGTTCTGACCAATTCACCGTTCGAGTTCGAACGCGAATGAGTCACGCAATGTGAACAAGGCTCTGGTCCTGGCGCATTTGCGATGGCAGGCAAGTCCGAATTGCCATGGTTCATGTCATGATGAGCCATCTGTGAATGGTCCATCGCTGCCTTCATCTCAGGCATATCGCAGCTTGAAGCCGCCAAACTGAGATGCGGGCACACCGCCGCCACGAGAACAACGCCTCCCTGTCCAAACAGGAGCGCAACTCCCAGCAACAGTGTTATGGGAAACAGCTTCAGCATTGTACGGTCGCGAACCTGGGCATCCTCGAATTTAACTGTTGGGGTGCACCCAAATATAGCACGTTCGAGATTCATTTGTACGCGCTGACGTCAGCAGTTGCCATCCGGATGTGTGACGGTTTGCCAAATTCCGTCCAGGCAAAGTGAACTTCGTTACCGAGGCGGGCCATTCTCGGGAAGCCACTCGATCGCGAGATGTCGGTTTTTGCGATGACGGCCGGGGGTCCAAGAGAGCCGTTCGTCTCGACACGCCGAACCTTTATTTCGCCGCCCTCGGGCGTTCCGGATAACCAGCAAACAAGCGCAGAGTTGTCAGGAAGCAGTAGCACATCTACGCG
>JAICQI010000126.1 GCA_025937955.1 Pyrinomonadaceae bacterium | reverse complement strand
TTTCCCTGTCTGGGTTATGTCCCTAAACGCTGTTGGGTGGGGTCGCGTAAAAACCATCCTTGAATATTGGCCCCGACGCTACCGCGTTACGTTACTGACCCGATCCAACAGTACTCTCTGATTTTCGAGGCAATGGCATTTACTCCACCTTCAGATCCGAACCGCGAAGAATCTTCAAGCCACTCGCTCTTTCCGGATTGGCTTGTTTGACTTTACGGAGCGCCTCTGCTGCTTCGGAATAGGAGACACTCCTCGCAACCTGTGGCGCCAGGTTCTCAGTATCGAAGATGGTCCAACCTTCCTTTTCAACCCGGTATTTACTGATCACCGTGCGATACCTGGCTTTCCCCGAACGACGCAGATCGCTACTGCCCGCGGCCCCGAAGCGCGCTTGCTTGAGGAAAAGCTTCTCGTCCATTTGATAAAGAACTTTCTTCCCTTCCGTGTTCACGGGATCTGCCGGCCGCGGTTTGTTTGTCTCTTTGTCGATAATCCACGTTTCGAACTGAACCGTGTTCACGACTATTCGATCTTCAGCACTCTCCGGGATCTGAAACACACTCGATCCAAACGTGACTCCTGCCTCCATCTTGTCGAACGACGGCCGCGAGAGTTTTTGATCGTCGCTCATCTCGATGAACTGCGCGGGAGCAAAGAAGTCTCGCTCTGGAACGGTCGTCGTCGTGTTGTTGTCGTCGCCGACCGTGACTCTCGTGATACTGAAACGCCGTATCCCCGAAGGTGGGCTTGGACCAAACTTCGAAATATCAAAGTTCAAAGGAACCACGGTCTGCTTGATCGTCATGGTGCCAAGCGGGTGCAGCAGCACGTCTGTCGGCGCACCCGGTTGCGGACGCAGCGTCACCATTGCGCGCTGGCGATCCGGGAGTTGACTCTTCCAGTTACCTGTTTGACCCAACGCCTCTCTCAACAACGGCATCACGTCCACAACTTCCGGCAGCGGCGGTTTTTCGCCTTCGATGAGCGTCTTGTCAAAACGAACTGAATAATCCCACCACAAGATCTCGAACGTAGCTTTGCCTTTGACGTTGAGCGGACGTGGACCAGTCAACGAGCCTTCAACGCGAACTTTAAAGAGATTTGTGTTACCACGCTTGAGTTGGACCTGCGCAAAGAAGTCGGCGGTGAAGAGGAACGGCCTGCGCTGGATCAACACGTCGAATCCGATCGCTCCGGAAATGCTGAATCCGGCTGCTGACGCAAACAACTCAGCACGCGCACCGAACTGAACGCTGTTCGACGTAAGCGCGAAATACGCTTCACAACGCAACCGCGGGTTGTCGCCCTTCGAAAGGTTGATCGCGACTCGTTTCACTTTTGGAAATGCCGGCGGCGGATTGAAAGCCGGATGGAAACCGCCGATCGCAAGGGCGAAGTTTGGTGAGTCGCCCCAACGACTGCGCATCGCCATTTCGCCACTGATGGCGAAAGTCTTTGCCAGTCGCGAGTTGTAAAGCGCGGCGTCAATCGAAGCAGTCTTCTGATCGAAATCGATGAGGCCGATAGCGTCGAGATGAAATCGGACCAGGTCTTCCTTTTCCGTCGGCAGGATCGATTTGATCTGTCCCATCACGAGCAATCGCGAGCGCTCACCGAATTCCACCGCAATGCCGAGACTCATCGTCAGCAACGGCGATAAAGGCGACTCACCCCAGGTGATTTGGACCATCCCGCCAATAAAGTGATGACCTTTCGCGGTCGGAAAGACGGAGCCGAGAGTGGCAAGCAATGCTGGCGCATTGCGGACGGGATCTTTCGGAAACAGAATGCTGTCGAGCGTGTGGTTTTTAACGCCTGCCTGAAGCGCGGTCTCATTGAACGTGCGATGAATACCCAGGATTATGCCAAAGCCCGTGAGCGTGAATCCCAATCCGAGTGGCCACTTAAACTCGGCCGTAAGGATCACAATCAGCGAGAATCCTTCTTTTCCGTCGGGCAGACGCGTGTTGAGTAGCCCTATCGCCTTCAACGACATCGCGACACGTTCAAGGTTGAGGTTAACTTCCAGAACTCCGGCGTACTGGCCTTTGTCGCGATCGAAGAATAGGAACCCACCACCTTCGACGCCCTTTGCATCGATTACGAGACCGACGCCATTGGGTGGCTTGAAGCCAATCGAGAAGTCCGGTTTCTTCTTTTCCGGAAACTCCACGCCCATTTCAAAACCAATGCGATCGACACTCGCGGCAATAGGTCCTAATTTGAAGCCGAGTGCAACAGAGATTTCTGACTTAACGTGAGGTGGTTTTGCTTCTGTGGTTGCAACCAGGCTGAGGAGAATCTGATGAACTGTCAGCGGCCCGAGTGTTTTGGCGATGGGCAATACCGCTTCGAGGCCGGTGCCGCCTTCTATGTAAAAGCCACGTTCGGACGAGAGCCCGACTCCGAGATCGAAGGAGATGCGCGTTTCACCCTTCGGCAAAATCTCCTTGATAAAGCCGTCGCCATCCTTGCTCCCGGCAATTACGAGCGCGCTGTTTTGCATCACCAACTTGATTTCCGCGCCACGCGACGAGATGTCGCCGGAGATCGCAAGGCGTTCAAATTCGATGCGTGTGCTTTCTCGATCCGGAAAGACATTCGGCAAACCCGAATCGTCAGGCGGTTGTTCGATGGTGAAGCTCGCGCTCGCCTCGGATGGACCACCAAAGTCTGGCAGCCCTTTTCTGATCAGAACATCGAGCGCGGCTGCCGAACTCAGCTTGAATGTCAGCTTCCAGTCGTTACCGAGGTCGGTTTCAACTTGTTCTGAAAGACCAAACGCCATCAACAATCCCGGTTCACCGTGATCGCTCGGGACCCACGTCATCGTCACACTGCCGGAGGTCGTCAGTTCCGAGCCATCGGCCGTCTCCTCTTTGATACCGATGACTGAAAAAGTAAGCGTGCGATCCGCGATGAGGTCCGCTATTGGTGTCGTGGAAACAGGTGCTGCATCCCAACCATAAATCGCGTCGACGATCGCAACTGCATCGCGACGTGCAGCCGGAGGTGGAGTTTCAATCTGTTTCTTGATTAGCTTGTTTTCGAGAATGCCAAGCCCGATCGCGAGGGGTTGCAGCGTATAGTCCGACAGACGTCTAGCGTCCGCTTCCGTTTTGAGTGGAAAGTGTTTGTCTATATCTTTAATGAACTCGTACGCCCTCTTCACCGCGCCCGAGGAATCTCGAAACATCAGATCGAGCGTGAAAGCCCCCACCTTCTCGAGGCCCTTCGCAAAAGCTACGGAGTTGCCTTTGACGATCGGATCGCTGGTGGCGATCTCTTCCAAAAACAACACGGGCTCTGCATACCAGTACAAGAACGGCAGGTTGAAACGCGCCCAGTTCGTCACCAGCAGCCCCAACAGTGAGTTGACTACAGCTTCACCCAGATGCGCGTTTTCGTCTTTCAGCTTCGCCAGGACTTCGAAGAGGACGATGAGGTCGTCAATTGATTCCAGAAATGCTTCATGATTTGGATTGGCCGCGTTTCGATAACGCTGAAGACTGTCCAACGTTTCCTGCGGAAATTCAGGGACTTTGATTTCCGTGTCTGGATCGATTCCCAGATCTGCTTTGATAGCGTTAACGACGTCGTCATCCGCCAGCCAATCTCTCACCCATAGAATGAGGTCGACAGTCTTACTAACGCTTTTTTGCAGTATCGACATGTTTTGATCAACCGGCGAATTTGGCGTCGGGTTTTTCTTCTGTCGGGCTGCTCAACGGCACGCGATGCAGCGTGAAGAGCGAAGGTTTTTCGAGTGTCTCAGCGCCGGAAAAAGGAAACGTCGTGTAGAGTTCCTGCACGGCAACGAGTGTGTTGTTTTCAGTTTCGAATCGGACACGGCCGATGTTGTTTGCCATAAGAATCTGCCGCGAGTTGAGCAGCCGCGTGAGTTGTTGTGCGTGACGGACTACAACCTGACGATAACCATCAAGATTCGGAGTGATGTCGGTGTCTGATGGATTCAGCGGCTCGACTTTCGCGGGCTCGGGCCGTGCCCCATCGAGCCGTTGATCGCGCAGGGCCGTGGCGCGCCATTGAAAATCCGGTGGCCGATTGATCGTCGTATTTTCTGGCCAGCCCTCACCGGGAATGTGAATGGGTTCATGACGCAAACGCGAGAGGAGCGCTGCTGCAATTTCAGCGTCGGGAGGAAAAGTTAGTGGCGTCGGATTGGCAACGTTCCAACCCAAACGCTCCGTGCCAATGTTGGCACGAACAATTCGTTGAGCCGTGGCAAATGTGCGATCGATAAAACGCAGGTACCAGGGCATTACGTTCTTGACGCCGCTCGAAGTGAACTGAGCAAAGACGGCTGGTTCGGAATCACCCTTTTTCCAGTAGCTGAGCGACTGGCTTGAACCATTGTGAACGTCGCCCGACAGGATTACTACGCGGCGGTAGGGTTCGAGACGTTTCAGTAGTGCCTCAAACGTAATCGGATCGAAAGCCCAAGCTTCGATAGCATCGGGATTGGTTCCGGCCATCGCCCTGGGGCCTTCGAATTTGTCCAAATCGTTGCGAGAGCTCGCATCAAAAATGCGGTAAACAAGTGGAGCCACCAACTCGTCGAACACTGGTGGTCCGATCGGCGGCAGGGGTGCGATCAGAACGAGCACTTCCAATCCTGCCTCGAGTGGACCGGCGGGAATTTGGTCCTTCAAAGCGCCTTCCGAGAGATTGCCTGGCGGGCCGATGCGCGATACAAAACTGCGTCGGGTGCGATTGTCCAAAGCCACGAGTAAATGCCGCGAACCTTTGACACTGTAGTGCCATGTGACCGGAGGTACATCGTTAATGTCCGGCAGATCAAATCCCAGCAACGTATCGATACTGTTGCCGACGGCTTCGTCTGGTCCAACTGTATTCGGTGGAAATAGATTGGATGTTTCGTCGAGCAGCTTTTTGTGATTGCCGCTTTCGAACTTGATTGGATCGTTGCCCCATCCCTGAAACAGCGCGTACGCGACGAGGGCGTTACGAATGACGGTCCTGCCGAGTGGATTCGTCAGAACGCGATCGCGCCACATCGGATTCAAGTACCAATCGTCCGTCACCTCATGATCGTCAAACATCATGTAGGTGGGCACATTCGCGAGACCGCGTCTTACTTTCGGCAGCGCCTCCCAGAGTTGTTTCAACGTTACCAGCGACTTGGAAACGCCCTCCGCGCGTTCCTTTAATTTCTTTTTCTTCTCGTCCGCATCAAACAGCTTGGGCAGAGTGACGCCGCTGCCTAGAACGCTCTGCATCAACGGCGCAGGCAGGTCTCCGGTTCTGAAATAGTCGATCAGTTTCTGTTTTTCGGGTGGCGGTTTTTCGGGTTTTTCTCTTTCGGGTGTCTCTCTTTCGGGTTCGTCAAGGAGTCTCGATCGGAGGTCGCCGGGTATGGAACCAAGCCAGCCGAAACTCAAGAGTTGATGCATCAGGTCTTGTTCTGTGGGGAGTTTGTCGGGCCAACACGCGTTGCACCAGACCATCAAATACATCGCGCAAAACTCATTGAACCCGAGCAAGTGACTGGTTCCATCAACGCTGGTCAGGCGGGCTTCATTCAAGGTTAGTGAAAAACGATAACCGGGAGGGAAATGGATCTCGTCAGCCGGAAAGAGCTTGCCGAGCGCCGGCAACTGCTCGAGTGCGATCCGATCGGTGTTGGCGCCGGGATGTGAACCGATGACTTCTTCGCCGGCGACCATGATCATGTGAAGAAAAGAGGCGTCAACGTCGTCAGCGTAAATTTGATCGCCGCTTAGCAACAGTTGGTGCGGACGTGCTTTCGCATTCGTTCGTGCTTCTTCCACGAAGTCATCGACCCAGGCCATGCCGTCAGTAACGTTGCGAGTGAGCAGGCGACAGGAGCCGTGAAGCAAACGCAGATCGGTTATTTCCAACGGCGGTAGGGCAAAAGAGGGCAGAAAGCCGGTGGCGTAACCGAGGGCGAGGTTGGGTTTGCCTTCAATTTCGCCGGTTTTCAAAAGCCCAAGGGATTTCAGATCGTTCGTGCCTGAAGCACCTTGAAGCGTGATGTTGTACGAATAGAGTAGATGTGGTGCGAGTGGTGTTATCGGCGGAAGCTTGAACGTGGCAGTCGCGATATGCAGTTGAGCGCCGACGCGTATGGAAGAAGTCGTATTCGCAAGTGCACCGGTAACTTCGATATTGGCCGGGGGCATGAACACAGTCGAACTGCTTTGATCTTGAATGAGTCCGTTATAGATATTGATTCGGACAGTGCAGGCTTCGCGCAGTGCTACCCAAACCGTTACCAGGGTTGGTTCGACACGCCGCAGTATTGGGCCCGCTAAAATCAGGGGCAAAGACACAACGCAGTCTCCTAGCGTTCGGCGTTACGGACGTTCATCGGGTTGGTGAGTTCGGGGGGGACCTTACAGTGACAACTAAATTAACCTTGAGAACTGATGGCGTGAAGGTATACCACTTCGCGTTTGGTTAGGGAAGAAAAATCTGTTGCCCAATGTTGCTAAATTGGCGCACCACTAAGCGGTAGTGGTCAGTTTGAATTTTGAACTAATACGCCTTTCGGCGTTATCCGGGGCTGAAATTAGCCGACGTCTTCGGCGTGTCGGTTTACAATTCAACCTGAGGCACTACGCAATTTCTGCAATTACATAAAGCTAGTCGTATGTCTGACAATCAACTTCTCTACAAGCAACTACTAGACAAATGCACCGAAGCTATCGGAGCGCGGGATTTTGCTACTGCCTTGACCGCTGCGGAGGCTGCCGTTGAAGTCGCTCGCGAGGAGTTCGGGACGGACGGCGTCGAGTTCCGTCAAGCTGTTCACCTTCTGGCTGTGGCGTATGTTGAAGGTGGGAACGTGGTAGTGGGGCGCGCCCTGCTGGAATGGCTCGTTCGAGTCTTGCCTGAAACCGAAGCGCTGAGGGTCTGGGCCGAACTCGCATGTTGCATGATCAGGGAGGGTGAGCGTGAGAAAGGAGAGCTTTTACTCAATAAGTTACTTCCACTGCTAATGAAGAACGATCTCGCGATGTTCCTCGAAGCGCTCAACAGTATTGGCAACACGGCAATGGACGCAGGACATCCGGAAGATGCGCTGGCACATTACCAGACTGTAGCGGAAATACGTCGCAAGTTCGCTACTTCTTACAAAACAGGGGAGAGCCTCTTCAACCTGGGCAGCTGTTACTTCGCGCTCCGTGACTATAGCAAAGCGATATCGCCCCTCACGGAAGCGCTCGAAATCCTCCGCTCAGTTCTCAGCGATTCGCATTACCTGATTGCTGAAACAGGTATACGGCTCGGCATTTCCTTTCACCAGTTGGGCGAGTTTCGGGAAGCGGCAGCCGCATATCGGGTGGCGGTGCGATGTTACAAACTGACTGATCCCAATGCCGACATTTCGGAATTAACAGACCAACTACATTTGGCTGAGATGCAATTACCGCTTGAGACTATTCTTCCCACTCAGGTTCTCGAACGTCGGAGCCCTTTCGCTGCGCTAACGAAAGGATTGGATTTTGTCACAGCCCGAAACTTCGTTGACGTTGTGCGCCGGTTCTACGCTCGTGACTATGTACGTTGTGCCGAAGTCGCCCTGAGCTCGATGCCGAAGCTGGCTCGCTACGATGTGATCCAGATGCTCCTGTGTTCGCTGGAACGACTCGGGCTGGAGAATCTCTTTCAGTCTGTCGGCCGCTATGCGTTAACAGTCAGTGCGGGGTCCCCGCCGTACCAGAACCTGATCAAGTTTTTAGTGGGCCAACAAAGCGAAGAAGAAATGCGCCGGCTTGTTGGTGATTTTATTCCGGAGCACACGATCGATTTCGCCGTTGTCTGTAAGTTAACAACTGATCGTCGTGAACCTCTCATCAATCGCATTATCGAGACCGCGCCGAATAGTCTCGAACGAATCTCATCTTTAGTCGAAAAATATCTTTGGGCCGTCCCACTTAGACCACCAACTGAGTCTGAACAAACGGTGCTCGGAGAGTTAGTCCTACAGCTCGAACGTGAGGAGCTGTTGAACGAACGTCGTGAGATAGTTGGTAGGCTGACGCAAACAGGCGAGTTCGACAAAGCGATCGTGGCACAAACCGAGTTACTAAAGTTATCGAAGGAGACCGCCGAAAAAAATCCGATACCTTACGCGATGGATCTCAACAACCTGGCTCATATTCTCTTTAAGCGCGGCCGGTACGAGGAGTCGTTGTCCTTTTACGAGCAATGTGTAGCAGTTCTACAGGCAGTGCCGGATTCGATCGAGGCAGGCGACGCAGCAAACAGTCTGGGCAACACCTACTGGAAGTTGAAACGTTTCCCGGATGCAATCAGATGCCATGAGCTGGCGACAGAATTGAGAATAAAGACGTACGGCAATCATCCGATCGTCGGCTTCGGACTGCTGGACCTGGCATTTGTCTATCAGGATTTTGATAGAAGTGGTCTTAAAGATGTTTACAATCGGGCCCTCCAGTGTGCTGTCGATGGTCTCGGCGAGAAGTTCCCACAATTGATCTATCAGTTGAAATGGGTCATCGCCAAAACACTCTCAGACGGTGACTTCGACTCTGCTTATAGAACGCTGCGTGACGCTATGGGGACATGGGAAGCCATCATCGAGGCAACACGAAACCCGAGAGACCTGCTGGAAGCCGGCATAGCTCATCAAATCGAAGGCAGAACGGAAGCGGCGGTCAGTTTTATGCAGCTGGCGGTCGATGGAGCGGCAAAGAACGGACTCGTCGATGTAAAGATCGCTTCCATTATTGAACTGGGCAAGATCGCGCTCAGATCAAACAACATGGAGGTCGCCTTCAGACTGGCAGGACAAGCGTTGGAAAGCATCAGGCAGCTTGATGAAGACATCGCGTACTTACGTGCCCGTGCTCTCCTTTTGATGGCGAGTTGTCTTGTCGAACATGGGGACGAGCGCGAGAAAGTACTGCCGCTGCTGTTGGCTGAGATCGTGGAAATCGGCGACGCGGCCGAGCCGAGAACGCACGTCGTAGCTCACACGTTAAATGCTCGAATCAATATTGCAACTGGCAAACAGGACCAGGCGATCGTATCTCTGAAAACAGCAATACGCGCGACTGATGCCCTTCCGAAAAGCGAGGCTTTGACTTTGCTATACGGGATCGCATCTCTGTTAAAGGCGTGCAACGCCGATCCGTCAGAGTGTCTTGAACGGGCGCAGGCACGGATCGCCGAGGCCGGTGAAATTGCCGAGCAGCAGCAAGCCTTGTTTATGTCGATGCAATGTTCTCAGGCAATCGCGACCGGCGATTATGCGCGCGCCTACAGCCTCTGTCAGGAAGCACTGCAACTGTTGAGTAAAGCCAGTCAGGCGGCGCCACAGGTGCGCGCGGAATTACTCGAAAGCTTTGGCACGCTCTCGATTCTCAGCCAGAGAGAACTTAACCGGGCGGCGGAAGCCTTCAAGATGGCAGCCCAGGAATATGAGAAGCTCGGCGGTAGTCACGGGCTTTCGAAGGCGAGGGCACGGGTTTCATTAGCGAAGGCGTTGCTCTCCGCCAATGATTTCGGCGGTGCGAGCAGGGCGATTGTGGAAGCAATGGACGATGTGCAAAAGGCAGTAGGCGAAGACCATTGGCTGTATGCCGACGCCCTCGCGACGGGCGGCCGAATCAACTTAAGAATAGGTGCACGAGAGACTGCGGAATATCAGTTGAGCGAGGCTCGGGGCATCTTCGCGAAGGTGTATGGTGAGGATGATGTCCACGTCCTGCTACTGGATGAGGAACTCAGTCTCCTCCATCTCGTCAACAACAAGTGGGACCAGGCGCTGAAAGAGGCGCACCGATCCAGACTTGCCTTAGAAAGGCTATATCCACAATCCCGTGAAGCTCAACTGACTTGCCGCAAAATTGAGGCCCGGGCCAACTATGCACTCGGCAACGTCGATCTCGCGCTGCAAGACATGAGCGCTGTGCTCTCGGATGGCACGTTGCTCTACCTGCAAGTGGCTCAAGCCACGAATAATGCGGAGCGGATGCGGATGGCAAGTTCCGTCTCTCAGGTACTGAGTGAGATCCTGACGATGGTGTGGAAGAGCGACAAGCTCAAGGCGCCTGAGTGGATCGAAACCCTGTTCCTTGCCATCGTGCGATCAAAACGCCTGGCGACGGAGATGTTCTCGAGACAAGAAGACGCGCTTCGGAAGAGTTCCGATACGACCCTGCAAAAAAAGCTTGCCGAACTCAAGGAGCTGAGATCACTGCACGCGCAAACCGCGCTCACGGATCCCCGCCATCCCCTCGCTGACAAAGAACAGGCAAATCTGGCCCGGCTTCAAGGAAGAATAGACCGGCTGGAATATGAGCTATCGTTAGCTATTCCTCAGTTGGTTACCTCTCAAGACATTCATCGTGTGACGATTGAGAATCTTGCAGCTCAGTTATCACCGGAACAGGTGATGGTGATTTATGAGAAGTTTGATGAAGTTTCACCCATCGGCTGGCTGAAAGACCCTTTAGGGACGCGGAACAAATCGCAGTATCTGGCATTCGTGTTGACAGGTGCCAGTGTTCGCATCATCAGTCTCGGAGCGGGCGCAGAGATCGACAAGCTTGTCGAAGATTATCTTTCGGACCTGAAGACTGATGAGGAAACGAATGTAGGTCAATCCAGGCTCTTGTTTGATCGATTGGTGCAGCCGCTACACAAAGAACTTGCGGGCGCTAAAGCCTTATATATAGTCCCCGATGGTAGCTTGTACTCACTGCCTTTTGAAGCAATACACATCAACGACAACACGCTGCTTTCAGATCTGTTTGGAGTGACTTAC